>CAMBDR010000007.1 GCA_945864765.1 Janthinobacterium lividum
GTCAGCGACCCAGTTCAATTGTGGGCTAATCTGCCAATCGCGCCCCAAA
Organism: Janthinobacterium lividum; assembly: GCA_945864765.1. Lineage (GTDB taxonomy): Bacteria > Pseudomonadota > Gammaproteobacteria > Burkholderiales > Burkholderiaceae_D > CAMBDR01. The sequence goes on from CAMBDR010000007.1 coordinate 50, forward strand.
CGCCAGTCCGCACGCACAAACAGGTCGTGATGCGGTGCGTAACCCGCATCCGCCTTCGTAGCTTGCTCAATATTGTGCTGATAGCTATAGTTGCCCAGCACCCGCAAGGTGTTACTGGCTTGCCAGCTCAACTCCGCTTCCAGGCCCTTCCCGGTTTGGCTACCCGTGTTTTGTGCGGTCGCCCCGGTTCCCGCAATCGCGTTCGGCACCGAACGAATAATATCCTTCAAATTAAAACGATATAAATTGAGTTTGACTTGCGTGTCTTTATTGGCTTGCCAACTCAGGGCCGCTTCGATTGTTTTAATGGTTTCCGGCCGCACATTCGGGTTACCGCGATTGGTCGGGTTGTTCAAACCCGCCGTTTCATTAAATGAGGGCGCGCGAAATGCTTGTCCATACAACAGCTTGGCCACCCAATTATAAGAAACCTGCCATACCAGCGCCAAACGCGGATTGGTGGTGCTACCCACGTCCGAGTAGCGGTCGTGACGCAAGCCAGCCGTCAAATTCCAGTCCGGCGCAAACTGCCATTCGTCTTGCAGATATAGATAATCAAGCTTGCGCCGCTGCGGCAGCAAGAAAGGAGAAATGACCGAATAATCTGCCACCGGGCCTTGCAACACGGGCACACCCGCAGCATTGGGCACCCAGTTTTTGATGGTTCTGGTGTAGTACAAATTCAAGTCATCATGCCCCAAGCCCAAACGCAAGCTGTGCCCCTGAAACCCTTGATATGTGGCAAACCCGCTCAAGCGCCACTGGCGCTCGGAAGTCTCCGGGTGACCAATCACCCCATCAGGAAACAAACCGGTCGGAAAGCGTATGCCCGGCGGAAACAGCCGAAAGTTCACCGGAACACGCTGCTCATACTGTAAAAAACTCAGGTTGGCTCCCGCCCCCCAGTTGGGCGCAAACTGCTTGTCATCCCACGACAAATCGGTGGTAATGCGCTCACTTTTGGCCCTGCCCACCGGGTCCAGTGCTTGCGCCACGCCCGCCCCGGTGCCAACATCATCACGCAATTTATAACTGCTGCGCCAACGCCATTGACCAAAGGTCAAATCCAGATTGGCATCGAGCGCATTGTAGCTTTTATTCACCGGCCCCGGTGCCAGGCTGGCATGGGTGCCAAACGCCCGATCCAAACCACTGGCAATATCACTGCTGATGATTTCTTTACTGCCATCTGTGGTAAACCAACGCACATACCCGGCGACCCCGATTGCGCCCAATTTACCGCCATGCTGTAGCCAGCTTTCGCGGCTGGCAAACGAACCCGCGCCCACACCCACTTCCGTGCCTTGGGTATCTGCCGCCGTTTTGGTAATGATGTTGATCACGCCACTATACGCATCGGCCCCGTACAAGGCCGAACCCGGGCCGCGAATAATTTCAATGCGCGCGATATGCTGTAATGGATAACCGCCCCAAATTTGCCCCTTGTTACCAACAAATAAGGTGGTCATCGGAATACCATTTTGCAGCAACAAAACCTGGGGATTAAGATCGGCGACGATACCCCGAATCAAATAATTGGGCGTATAGGTGCCAGCCTGACGGGTGACATGTAAGCCTGGCACGCTCTCCAACACCTGATCCAGATCGGCCGCCCCCATGGCTTTGATGTCGGCGGCAGTAATGACGGTGGCGACCGCAGGGGCCAGCCGCAATGATTTTTGGCTGCCCGTCGCAATGCTGATGGTTTGCACATCACCAAACGCGATGGCAAATTCATCATCCGCAGCCTGCATTTGGGCCTGTACGCTGGCAACCGACACCACCAGCATGCAACCAAACCCGTTTTTGAGAAATCGATATTTTGTCATGGCAGGCACTTCCCCTGGTTTCAAATGTGGCATTCCACCCTCACCAGACAAGGCCCATTCTGTTAAACGACGGTAGATAGTCGATTCTATCCGTCAAGTAATCGTATTGGCGCATTTTGCAGTCCACCCCGCGTCAAAAACCTGGCCGTGTTGTATTCTTGCATGCAAAGGCGCTCAGCGCTGGCCAACAAACTCGCGCCGCAACAAACCCAATTGCACCATATCGTGATATTTACCATCCCAAAAACCCATCTCGCGTAGCAAGCCTTCGCGTACAAAACCCAGCCCCAAGGCCAGCTTCATCGAGGCCAAATTTTCCGGGTGAATTTGCGCTTCAACCCGGTTTAAGGCCATATTTTGAAAACCCCAGCGCAAGGCTTGCACCAGCGCTTCACGCATATAGCCCTTACCCTCTTCTTGCCGGGTCAATTCATAACCCAACATACAACGCTGCCAATTGCGGTTCCAGCTGAATAAACCCACTGTTCCGATCAACTTTTTTTGCCCTTTAACTTGAATACCCCAACGCACCCCCGGATTGGCCAATTTGCGCCACGCCGCAAAGGCACGCACCATATCTTTAGCGGCTGCCAAGTCTTTCATCGGATCATTGCCATACCAGCGCATACGCTCCGGGTCACTGTGAATAGCGAATAAACTTTTCGCATCCGAACTGATAATTTCACGCAAGATTAAGCGCTCGCTTTCAAGCACCGGGAAAACACTCGTCTCTGCCATATTCGGTTCCAAAAAAGATTTTGCAAGCTTGCAATGTAGCAGAAATTTGCACTGCCCGAGCTGACTCAGACAGCACATCCAACTTATTCATTACTACCCGGGCAATCCAAAAACACAACGCTTCACTATAAATTGCAATTCCTCACGGACAGGGCAGTTGTTTTGCGGTACAGTTACCACTCGGGAACCAAGGAGTGATAGAACAATGAGGTTTGCTTTCCTAAAAAACAAGTATTGGCCGGCTCACACTTGGCCCGGCTACGCTTGGCTGGCGCTGATGTGCTCATTGTGCCTGGCATTGTGTACGTCAAACGCTTCAGGCAATCCCCCGTCAAGCACTGCCGCCCCGGCCACACCCGTTATATTGCCGCCCCCGGCAGACGAAGATTTTGGCTTCGCCGAACCGTATTTCGACACCGTGGATGATGCCAAAACACTGCCCGCAGTCATCACCGCTTTGGCACAAGACAGCTATGGCTGGCTGTGGATTGGCACCACATCCGGACTGTTCCGCTTTGACGGCTACCATTTCCACAAATTTGTACATGATGACAACAATCCTGGTTCGTTGGCAGGTAATAGCATTACCGCACTTTGGCCAGGCCAGGATGGACGGCTATGGGTTGGCACCATCAGTGACGGCCTGTCGGTGCTTGCCCCCGGTAGTGAGCATTTTAATAATCTGCGACACGACCCAAGCCAAGCTGGCAGTATAGCAGGCGGCAGAATTTGGGCGCTGATGGGCGATAGTGCCGGCGGCGTTTGGATCGGAACCAACGAAGGCCTCGATTATGCGCCCCCCGGCGCTGGCCCATTGCAACATTACAAACAGAATAAGGCCACCCCGGGTAGCCTGATCGATAACCGGATACGCAGTTTATTAATTGACAAACAAGGTACGCTCTGGATCGGTAGCTTTGCCGGCTTACAGCGACACCGAAAAGGTAGCCTGAATTTTGAAGGTGTCGCTTCCGCCCCAAGCGATCCTACTTCTATGGCAGATAAAAATATCCAGGCATTGTTTCAAGCACAAGATGGCAAATTGTGGATTGGTACTGGCGAGCATGGCGTGGCCTGGTTGTCCGAACCGGATCTGGCTCCGGCCGATCCGAACGAAAATAAATTGCATTGGCTGCCACTCGACCGCCAGCACCCGGATCGCTTGTCGCATGGTTGGGTCTCGCGCATCACGCAACCCGAGCCGGAACAAATCTGGCTCAGCACCCAGGGTGGTGGCATTAATATTGTTTCCGCGAAAAATGGTAAGGTATTGCAGCGCTTGCAGCATGATCCCGCCAATCCCACCAGTTTGGCGCATAACAGCATTAGCACCTTAATGATTGATCATTCCGGCCTGCTGTGGGTAGGCACCTGGGGGGCTGGCTTGCAACGCTACCAGCCGGCCCAACGTGCATTTCGCGTATTACGCCAGAGTCCAGCCCATCCAAACTGGCTAAGCCATTCCGATGTCCATAGCGTGCTGGAACTGTCGGACGGACGTATTTTGGTTGGTAGCGATGGCAACGGCATCGACATTTTGGATCGCCGACGCGGCTTGATTGGCGGCTACCGCCCGCAACCAGGCCAGCCAGGCAGCTTACAAGACGGGGTCATCAATGCACTGACGCAGACACCGGACGGTACGCTCTGGGCTGGCACACGCCAGGCCGGGGCGGCACGCCTGACTCCGGGCAGCCAAACCTGGCAAACCTATACCAGTGAACAAGGCCTGCCCGCAGCCCTGGTCAGCGCATTTTTGGTAACGCGTGATGGCACGCTATGGGTTGCAACCAATAGCGGTATAGCACGCTGGTTGCCAACAAAACAGCGCTTTGAAGTGGCCAGGCTTGACGATGGTAGCGCCATGCATGCCGATGTGGCCACAATGGCCGAAGACGCACAAGGCAGGCTCTGGATTGCCAGTTCCACCGGACTTTGGGTAAAAACAAAGGCATTACCGGGTTTAAAGGTCATCCTGCATGACGAGAAACATTCCGACAGTTTATCCACCAACAGCGTCACCGGACTATTAGTTGACAACAGCAACCGTCTATGGGTAGCAACCAACAAAGGGCTGGATCGTCTCACAAGCTGGGACGGGCAGCGCGCCGTGTTTGAGCATATCAATGCGATCAGAAAGTCTGGCGAAAGTGACAGTAGCAAACTGATGCAAGACCTGCAAGGCCGCATCTGGATATCAAAAGATTGGGTGCTTGATCCCAAAACCTTGCGCATCACCAACAACCTCACACCCACCCTTGGCGCACAGTGGCGCGGTGCCAACGCCCGTACCCGCGATGGCCTGCTTATGTATGGCGGCAGGCAAGGCCTGGCTGTCTTCAACCCTGCCAAATTCAGCACATGGAACTTTCAACCACCGATTCGGGCTACTGCATTAAAGATCAATGGCAAATCTGTGCCAGCGGGCATACTTGCCTCAAAACTGACCCTGCTGTCCGGCCAACGCAGCTTCAGTATTGAATTTAGCGCACTCGACTTTCTTTCTCCCAAAAACAATCGCTATCTCTATCGCCTGCAAAATTATGACCATGAGTGGATCGAAACTGATTCAGAACATCGAAATGCCACCTATAGCAATCTATGGCCAGGACAATACACTTTGCAAGTAAAGGGCAGCAATGGTTTGGAAGAATGGAGTGATCAGGAGCTCAGTATTCAAATTGAGATTTTGCCTGCGTTTTGGCAAACCAAATGGTTTGCGGCACTGGTTTTCCTGATTTTGGGTGGTAGTGTATGGCGCGCCTGGCTGTGGCGCATCGCACATCATCACAAACAAGCACAGGCCAAGGCGCAAGAACTGCAAACCCTGGTTGACGTGCGCACCGCCGAAGCCCTGAGCGCGCACTCCCAGTTAGCCCTGGCGCGTCAACTGGAACAAACCCGCAGCCAAATGTTGCAACAGGAAAAAATGGCAGCGCTGGGCACACTAACTGCGGGCGTCGCCCACGAAATCAATAATCCGACCAATTTCACCCATGTCGCGGCGCAAATCCAGCGCACCAACCTCACCGAGTTTCAGCAATTTCTAATGAACTTGCTGGATGAAGAAGCCGAATCCAAAGTCGTGGCAGAATTCACCCGCCGCTTTAGCCAACTACAAGACTATGTCAGCACCATGCTGGAAGGCACCGAACGCATTAAAACCATTGTCAACGATTTACGTGCATTTTCCCGCCGTGAGCGGGCCGAAAAGAAAGCGGTGCATCTGTCGGAATGTCTGATTTCCACCCTCAATCTGGTGCGCACCAACTGGGGTGGTCAAATTGAATTCATCACCGAATTTACCGATGATCCGCTCTATGAATGCTGGCCTACCCTGCTCAATCAGGTCTTCATGAATTTAATGGTCAATGGTTGCCATGCCATCGCCGCCAAACAAAAACAGAACGACAGTTCAGATCTTGGCCATCTGTGGCTGCGCCTGCGTCGGCAAGATGAGAAGTTGATCGTCGAAATTGAAGATGATGGCTGCGGCATCGACCCCGAAGTGCGCGAGCGCATTCTGGAGCCGTTTTTCACCACCAAAGATATAGACGCTGGCACCGGGCTGGGTTTATCGATCGCCAATGGCATTATCCAAAAACACTTTGGCACGCTGGAAATTACCAGTACACCGGGACAAGGTAGTTGCTTTGCCGTGCATTTGCCGTATAGCAATTAGATGGGCGACATGATGATGATGCGCCATTTCCAAACGAGTCCCATTTGGCGCAGCGCGAGTCATATTGGGTTGCGCCGAAGAGGATTTTGGCTTCGCCGAACCCTATTTTGACAACGTGGATGTTGCCACTGCTTCAAATTTCCGTTGAGAAATTTTTTTGCACCAAGGGATTGCTATTTTGAGGGTCGCACCCTATAATCAAAGTGCGTTATTTCTTTTGCGCAACAACCAACCCCGGAGGAATCACAATGCAAGAATTGAAGCAATTGAACCAAGAAGCGGCAACTGTTTTCGAATTGACGGCCAATGAATTAATGGCAGTGAGTGGTGGTTTTGGAGGTAGACCAGGTGATATACCACCTCCTCCAAAGTGAAACTGATTAGTTGCGCAGTTTTGGCGGGCAGTTTTTCATGCCCGCCGTTTCATTTTATGCCCGCAAGCGCATGGCTTGGTATTGAACTCATTCCAGAACCGCACGACACGTAAAAAAATTTCCCCCAAATACGCCTTGCCTGGCAGGGTCTAAACCATCTGGCAGCTAGGGCCAGGGGCTTTATGCATTTCAAGCATGCCAGCGACGAGCACAGCCTGATGCAAGATGAGCCCACCCCCGAAATCGCTGCCAGGCCATTGATGCCACACAAAAGCAAAGCGCTACGTTTGAAAAAGGCCATCTGTAGCTACGGCTGCGGCATCAGGAAAGCCCGGAATAACTCCGTCAGCATTGCCGCTTAATGATTTTCCGGGAATGAATTAAGCTATCATTGGAAGGTCGTACACTTTCGGGAAAGCAATGCGATGGCAACTCACAGCAACCCAGGCTCAGCCCCATTCACGCTGCCATCAGCATGGCCGCGCCATTGGCAGCGCAGTGGCAATGTGAGCGCCCATTTTTACCTCAAGTTTAGTATCCCGGTATCGTGCTCATGGTTGCTGTTGGCACCAACACACACAATTCATTTTGCATTGCAGTCCTTGCGTTTTTTTCGGATTTTGCTTTACTTCACGACCATATTGCCGTGTTGTTACGCTGCATCAAACCAGGTGGCACAGGATTTTGCTTTTGCCGAACCGTATTTTGAAGCGCCGGAACTGGTCAAATCACCCGACCCGGCCATCTCCGCATTGCTGCAAGATACCCAAGGCTGGCTCTGGCTCGGCACCAGCGAAGGACTGGTGCGCCATGACGGCTACCGCATGCGCAAATTTGTGCATGACGACGCCGACCCCGGTTCGCTGGCGGGCAACTCTATCCGTGCCTTGTGGCAGGGCCGGGACGGGCGCTTGTGGGTCGGCACCAATAGCGATGGCATCGCCATTTTCGACCCGAAAACCGAACGCTTCACCCATTTGCGGCATGACCCGGCCCGGCCGGACAGTCTATCCGGTGGCACGATTCATGCGATGGTGGGCGATAGCGTCGGCGGGGTTTGGGTCGGCACCAACGAAGGGCTTGATTATGTGTCGCCGGTGGCAGGTGGCCCCACGTTGAAGGTGCGCCATTATCGGCATGATCCCGCCAATCCGGCCAGCCTGCTGGATAACCGGATACGCAGTTTATTGTTTGACCAGCAAGGTAACCTATGGGTCGGCGGTTTTGCCGGGCTACAGCAACGCCGGGTGGCACAAGCAGGGCCAGCAGGGATTGAAGCGGGCTTTGCGCGGGTTGCATCGGACCCGGCCAACCCGGACTCCCTGGCCGGACAAGAGATAACCCGACTGTTTCAGGCGCAAGATGGCAAATTATGGGTAGGCACCCAATCCCAAGGTGCGGCCTGGCTCAGCAAAAGCGAGCTGGCGGCCATCCCGAATAATCCTGACCCACCATTGCACTGGCTGCACCCCGACCCGCAACACAGCCATCAACTCTCGCATGGCTGGGTTCAAACCATCGCCCAGGTGCTGGCAGGGCAAATCTGGCTTGGCACCTTCGGCGGTGGCATCAATATTGTGTCCGCAAACGATGGCACCGTCTTGCAGCGTTTGCGCCATGATCCGGCCAATGCCAGCAGTTTGTCCAATAACAATATCCGCGCATTGCTGCTCGATCATTCCGGCATCCTGTGGGTCGGCACCTGGGGCGGCGGCTTACAACGCCACCACCCGGCCCAATCGGCCTTCCGCGTGCTGCGCTACAGCAACAAGGCGCAAAGCGCCGGACTATCCCATCCCGAAGTGCGCAGCACACTGGAACTGGCCAACGGACAAATTTTGCTCGGCACCAGTGGCAACGGAATTGATATTCTTGATCGTCGGCGTGGCATCGTCAATGGCTACCGCCCCCAACCCGGCAAGCCGGGTGAATTACCCGATGGCAATATTCGCGCATTACTGCAAACACCGGATGGCACGCTCTGGGTGGGTACCCAGCAGGCTGGCGTGGCACGGCTGGCCCCCGGCAGCCGGGTTTGGCAAACCTTTTCCAGCGCGCAGGGCTTGCCTGGGCCATTTATCAAAACCTTTCTGCAAACCCGGGACGGCACGCTGTGGGCCGGCACCACCAGCGGCATAGCGCGCTGGCAAGCTGAAATTGCCCGCTTTGAAGCGGCACGACAGACCGATGGCAGCCTCATCCACGACAACATATCGGCACTGGTGGAAGACGGGCAAGGCAGGCTATGGGCGGCGGGCAATAACGCGCTATTGGTCAAAGCCCCTGGCAGCGCGGCCTGGCAAGTGATCCGGCACCAGGATGCCGTAGCCGGGAGTCTGATTTCCAACGATCTGTGGGGTTTGCTGATTGATCGCAGCGACCACCTGTGGGTCAGCACCAGCCGTGGTCTGGCGCGTTTGCAAAACTGGGATGGGCGCAACGCGGTGTTTGAGCATGTCAGTGCCAAGGCGGGCAAAGCGGGCGCAGCGATTGGTGAAAACCTGTGGCAAGACCAGCAGGGGCGCATCTGGATTGATCATGGCGGCCAGGTACTGGACCCACACACGCTGCGCTTTGCCGCCAATGATCACCCCGACCTTGGCATCTTCTGGCGCGCCGCCCACAGCCAAACCCGCGACGGCCTGCTGCTGTATGGTGGATCACAAGGCATGGCGATATTTGACCCGGCCCAATTCCGGCCCTGGACATTTCAGCCCCCGCTACGCCTGACTGAACTAAAAATCGATGGCAAAACCGTCGCCCCCGGCGCGCTGCCACTGCGCCTGACACCCGGTCAGCGCGGCTTTAGCCTGGAATTTGCCGCGCTCGACTTTTTCAAACCCGCAAAAATCCGCTATCGCTACCGGCTGGAAGGCTACGAGCGAGATTGGATCAACACCGATGCCGCGCACCGGGTGGCCAGCTATGGCAATCTATGGCCGGGTCGCTACACCCTGTACGTGCAGGGCAGTAACAGCGTGGGCGAATGGCGCACGCAAGCGCTTGCGATTCCGGTCGAGATTTTGCCCGCCTTTTGGCAAACATGGTGGTTTGCTGCGCTGGTTTTGCTCAGCCTGAGTGCCAGCATCCTGGGCGCGCACCGCTGGCGCAACGCTCGCCTGCGCGCCCAGGCACGCGCCCTGCAAGCCATGGTCGAACAGCGCACCAGCGAAGCCATGGCGGCACATAATGAAGCCGTTGCGGCACAGCACGAAACCCTGCGCGTCCAAAACGAGCTGGCGCTGGCACGTCAACTGGAGCAAACCCGCGAACAAATGTTGCAACAGGAAAAAATGGCGGCACTGGGCACCCTCACCGCCGGGGTCGCGCATGAGATCAACAACCCGACCCATTTCACCCGTGTGGCGGCGCAAATCCAGCGCACCGAACTGAAAGCGTTTGAACAATTTCTGCTGGCCCTGTTAGAAGGCGAGCCCGACCCGGAATTGATCGCCGCCTTCAAACAGCGCTTTGCCTCGCTGCAGGGCAATATTGCCACCATGCTCGATGGCACCGAACGCATCCAAACCATCGTCAAGGATTTGCGCGCCTTCTCGCGCCGCGAACACGAGCAAAAGCGCACGCTGCCGCTGTCCGAATGCCTGATTTCGACTTTGAATCTGGTGCGCACCAACTGGGCCAATCAGGTCGAATTCATCACCGAATTATTTGATGACCCGCCTTACGAATGCTGGCCCACCCTGCTGAATCAAGTATTCATGAACCTGATGGTCAATGGCTGCCATGCGATTGCCGAGAAACGCCGGGCAAGTAGCAGCGATAACCCGCCGCTCGGTCATCTGTGGCTGCGCCTGCAGCAGCGCGAGCGCGATGGCGGGCACTGGCTGGTCGCAGAAATTGAAGACGATGGCTGCGGCATCGAGCCTGCCGTGCGCGAGCGGATTCTGGAGCCGTTTTTTACCACCAAGGATGGCGATACCGGCACCGGGTTGGGGCTGTCGATTGCGCATGGCATCATCCAAAAACATGGCGGCACGCTGTCCATTACCAGCACGCCGGGGCAAGGCAGTTGTTTCACCTTGCATTTACCGTTGGCACCCAAGGAGGCGGCATGAACTTGAATGGCCAGCAGGGTCTTGCTTGGAGCAGCCCAGGCGCATGCTTGTGGCTGGGCTGTTGCGCCCTGGCCTGGGTGCTTTTGGCGCTCACTTGCGGGATTGGCGCAGTGGGTGCAGCCCCGCCCACCGCGCTGGAAGACTTTGCCTTTACCGAACCGGATTTTGAAGTACTCGAACTGACCAAATCGCCCCACCCGGCGGTGAACGCAGTGCTGCAAGATGCGCAAGGCTGGCTGTGGATTGGTACCGATGAAGGCTTGTTGCGCTACGACGGTTACCGCATCAGAAAGTTTGTGCATGACGATGCCGACCCGACCTCACTGGGGGGGGATTTTATTACCGCACTATGGCTGGGCAAAGATGGTCGCCTGTGGGTTGGCACCTTCAGCAACGGCGTATCTGTATTTGACCCGCGTAGCGAACAGTTTACCCATTTGCGACATGATCCGGCGCAACCAGCGAGCCTGTCGGGTGGCTGGGTTCATGCAATCGCAGGGGATGAGGCGGGCGGGGTTTGGATCGGCACCAACGAAGGGCTGGATTACGTGAAGGGCGTCCCTGCGGCAGGCGACCCTGCGTTGCGCCATTATCGGCATGACCCCAACAACCCGACCAGCCTGCTCGATAACCGGGTACGCAGTTTATTAATTGACAAGCAAGGTACACTATGGGTCGGCAGTTTTAGCGGTTTGCAGCGTTACCAGCCGACAGCCCCAGCAGTGGGCTTTGTCCGCATCGCCTCAAACCCGGCCAACCCGAACTCGCTGGCCGGACAGGAGGTGTTGGCATTGTTTCAGGCGCAAGACGGCAAATTGTGGGTTGGCACGAAAAAACAGGGTGCCGCCTGGTTCAACCCGGCAGCAACGACGCAAGCCGCAAGCCCGGATTCAAACAACCCGACATTGCACTGGCTACTGCCAGACCCGCAGCGCGCGGATCGGCTCTCGCATGGCTGTGTGTATGCCATCGCCCAGCCACAAGCGGGAAAAATCTGGCTTGGCACCTTCGGCGGCGGCATCAATATCGTCTCGGCACAGGATGGCACGGTATTGCAGCGCTTAAAACACGACCCCGCCAATGCCAGCAGTTTAACGCATGACAATATCCGCGCCCTGCTGCCAGATCGCTCCGGCATGCTATGGATCGCCACCCGGGGTGGTGGCTTACAGCGCTATCACCCGGCACAATCGGCCTTCCATGTGCTGCGCTACCGCACCAGTCAGCCCGGCGGCTTATCCCATCCCGAAGTGCGCAGCGTGCTGGAACTGGCAGACGGGCGGATATTGGTCGGTACGGGCGGCAATGGAATTGACATCCTCGATCGCAAGCACGGCATCATCGGCAACTACCGGGCCCAACCCGGCGTGCCGGGCACTTTGCCCGATGGAACCATACGCGCACTGCTGCAAACAGCAGATGGCACGCTGTGGGCCGGCACGCAACAGGCTGGCGCAGCACGGCTGCTGCCCGGTAGCCGGGTTTGGCAAACTTTCTCTGGCGCGCAAGGCTTACCCTCCCCGCAAATCAATCGATTTCTACTAAGCAAAGATGGCACCTTGTGGGCCAGCACCATCAGCGGCGTTGCCCGCTGGCAACCGCAGGCACAACGCTTTGAAGCGGCCCGCCAAGCCAATGGTCACCCTTTTCAAAGCTATGTGCCAGCCATGGCCGAAGATGGGCAAGGCAGACTGTGGGCCGCCAGCAATATCGGGCTGTGGTTAAAACCTGCGGGCGAAAATGTCTGGCAATTAATCCAAAACCAGCCCACCAGGCCCGACAGCTTGCTGGCCAACGATGTCCGGGGTTTGCTGGTTGATGCCAACGGCCGCCTGTGGGTGGCAAGCAGCCGTGGGCTGGACCGCCTGCAAAGCTGGGACGGGCAGCATGCGGTGTTTGAGCATATCAGCGCCAAGGCGGGAAAAGCTGGCATGGCCATCGGCGAAAACCTGTGGCAAGACCGCCAGGGCCGCATCTGGATTGATCACGGCGGCCAGGTACTGGACCCGCAAACCCTGCGCTTTGCCGACAACGCCAGCCCCGACCTTGGCACGACCTGGCGCGGTGCCCACAGCCAAACCCGTGACGGTTGGCTGATGTATGGCGGCTCGCTGGGTTTGGCGCTATTTGACCCCGCCAAGTTTCAGCCCTGGGCCTTTCAGGCACCGATCCGTGCCACCAGCTTGAAAATCGATGGCAAAACCATTGCACCCGATGCACTGCCATTGCGCCTTGGGCCGACCCAGCGCAACTTTAGTGTGGAATTTTCTGCCCTCGACTTTTTCAAACCCGAGCAAAACCGCTATCGCTACCGCCTGCAAGGCTATGACCCCGACTGGATTCACACCGATTGGGAGCATCGACTTGTCAGCTATGGCAATCTGTGGCCGGGTCACTACCGCTTGCAGGTGCAAGGCAGCAACAGCGCGGGCCAATGGCAAACCGCGCAGCTTGAAATTGCCATCGAAATCTTGCCCGCCTTTTGGCAAACCGGGTGGTTTGCGGCCCTGGTTTTACTCACTGGCAGCGCCAGCGTTTTGGCCATTCACCGCTGGCGCAACGCGCGCCTGCGCGCGCAGGCACGTGCCTTGCAAAGCATGGTAGAACAGCGCACCGCCGAGGCTTTGGCGGCGCATAATGAAGCCATCGCCGCACATCATGAAGCCGTCAGCGCGCAAAACCAACTGGCCCTGGCGCGCCAACTGGAACAAACCCGGGAACAAATGCTGCAACAGGAGAAAATGGCCGCGCTGGGCACGCTCACCGCCGGGGTCGCGCATGAAATCAACAACCCGAGCCATTTCACCTATATCGCCGCGCAAATTCAGCGTAACAAAATCAGCGCCTTCGAGCAATACGTGCAAGCCCTGTTTGACGATGAGGTTGCGCCGGCAATTATTCAGGGCTTTCGCAGCCGCTTTTCCGAACTGCAAGAGAATGTCGGCACCATACTCGAAGGCACGGAACGAATCCAAACCATCGTCAAGGATTTACGCGCCTTTTCGCGCCGCGAACATGAACAAAAACGTGCGGTACAGCTGTCGGCAGGTTTGCTTTCCACCTTGAATCTGGTGCGCATTACCTGGAGCGATCAAGTCGAATTCATCACCGAATTTGCCGATGATCCGCTGTATGAATGCTGGCCAAGCTTGCTCAATCAAGTGTTCATGAATTTGATCGTCAATGGCTGCCATGCCATTGCCAGCAAACGTAAGGGCAGCGGCATTGACCACCCGGCGCGTGGCCATTTATGGCTGCGTCTGCGCCAACAAGGGCAAACCCTGGTGGTGGAAATTGAAGACGATGGCTGTGGCATTGAGCCAGCCGTGCGCGAACGGATTCTGGAACCGTTTTTTACCACCAAGGAGGTCGATAGCGGCACCGGGCTGGGGCTATCGATTGCGCATGGCATCATCCAAAAGCACGGCGGCACGCTGAAAATTGAAAGCACCCCGGGCCAAGGGAGCTGTTTTACCGTGCATTTACCATTGGCAAGCAAGGAGACAGCATGAACTTACATTGGCAACACAGTGGGCACTGCACGCGTCGTAGCACGGGGCCTGGCACCGGCATCTGGCTAGTGCGTTGCGCTGTGGCCTTTGCGCTGTGGATAGCCATGGTTGGTGCCAGCGCCGCGCCAGCGACTACGGCAAAGCGCACCTTGCCCACTGCGCCGCAAGACTTTGGCTTTGCCGAACCGTATTTTGAAACGCTGGACCTGAGCAGATCGCAATCCTTGGTTGTGAGCGCCGTGGTGCAAGATGCGCAAGGCTGGCTGTGGATTGGTACGGATGAAGGCTTGTTGCGCTACGACGGCTACCGCATGAAAAAGTTTGTGCATGACGATGCCAACCCGGCTTCACTGGCGGGAAATTTTATTACCGCACTGTGGCAGGGCAAAGATGGGCGCTTGTGGGTTGGTACCTTCAGCAACGGCGTATCGGTGTTTGACCCGCGCAACGAACGGTTCACCCATTTTCCCCATGATCCGGCGCAGCCAGCGAGCCTGACAGGTGCCTGGGTTCATGCATTCGCGGAGGATAAGGCGGGCGGCGTCTGGATCGGCACCAACCAAGGGCTGGATTATGTGGGGGCAGGCCAACCTGCGGCAGGCGACCCTGGGGCAGGCCAACCTGCGGCAGGCCCCCCTGCGCTACGCCATTATCGGCATGACCCCAACAACCCGACCAGCCTGCTTGCTAACCGGGTGCGCAGTTTATTGATCGATAAGCAAGGTGCGCTCTGGATAGGCAGTTTTTCCGGCTTGCAGCGTTACCAGCCGGGTGCGACCGCACCAGCAGCATCATCAGCAGCAGTCGGTTTTGTCCGCATTGCGTCCGACCCAGCCAACCCGAACTCGCTGGCCGGACAGGAGGTAATGGCATTGTTTCAGGCGCAAGACGGTAAATTGTGGGTAGGCACGAAAAAGCAGGGTGCTGCCTGGTTCAACCCGGCAGCAACGAAGCAAGCGGCAAGCCCGGATTCGAATAACCCGGCCTTGCACTGGCTGCTACCGGACCCGCAGCGCACAGATCGGCTCTCGCATGGTTGTGTCTACACCATCGCACAGCCGCAAGCGGGAAAAATCTGGCTGGGCACCTTCGGCGGCGGCATCAATATCGTGTCGGCACAGGATGGCACGGTATTGCAGCGTTTAAAACACGACCCCGCCAATGCCAGCAGTTTAACGCATGACAATGTCAGCGCCATTCTACCGGATCGCTCCGGCATGCTATGGATTGGCAGCCGGGGTGGCGGCTTGCAACGCCACCACCCGGCACAAGCGGCCTTTCACGTACTGCGCTACAGTAACACCCGGCCCGGCGGGCTATCGCATCCCGAAGTGCGCAGCGTGCTGGAACTGGCCGACGGGCGCATTTTGGTTGGGACGGGCGACAAGGGGATTGACATTCTGGATCGCCAGCAAGGCATCATCGGCGGCTACCGCGCACAACCCGGCGTGCCCGGCAGCTTGCCCGATGCCACCATTCGCGCGCTCTTGCAAACACCGGATGGCACGCTGTGGGCGGGCACCCAGCAGGCAGGCGCGGCACGGCTGCTGCCCGGTAGCCGGGTTTGGCAAACTTTCTCTGTTGCACAGGGCCTACCCTCCCCGGTAGTGAACCAATTCCTGGTGACCAGGGATGGCACGCTGTGGGCCGCCACCGTCAGTGGTGTAGCACGCTGGCAGCCGCAAACACAACGCTTTGAACCCGCACGCCAAAGCAATGGCCACATTTTTCAAAACTATGTGCCCGCCATGGCCGAAGATGGGCAAGGCAGATTATGGGCAGCCAGCAACATCGGGCTGTGGTTAAAAGCCTCGGACGACCCTGGCTGGCAATTGATACGCAACCAGGCAACCAGACCCGAGAGCTTGGTGGACGACGATGTCTGGGGTTTGCTGGTCGATGCCAACGACCGCTTGTGGGTCGCCACCAGCCGTGGGCTGGATCGCCTGCAAAAGTGGGATGGGCGCAATGCCGTGTTTGAGCATATCAGCGCCAAGGCGGGTAAGCCGGGGCTTGCGATTGGCGAAAACCTGTGGCAAGACCGCCAGGGGCGCATCTGGATTGATCACGGCGGCCAGATGCTGGACCCGCAAACCCTGCGCTTTACCAACAATGCCAGCCCCGACCTTGGCACGACCTGGCGCGGTGCCCACGGCCAAACCCGTGACGGTTGGCTGATGTATGGCGGATCACGGGGTTTGGCCATTTTTGACCCTGGCAAATTTCAGCCATGGGCATTTCAAGCCATGGTCGAACAGCGCACCGCCGAAGCTGTGGCGGCGCATAATGAAGCAGTCGCCGCGCAGCTTGAAGCCGTCAGCGCTCAAAACGAGCTGGCACTGGCACGCCAACTCGAACAAGCGCGCGAACAAATGCTACAACAGGAAAAAATGGCGGCACTGGGCACGCTGACTGCCGGGGTGGCACATGAAATCAATAATCCAACCAATTTCACCCATGTGGCAGCGCAAATCCAGCGTGAGGAACTGGATGAGTTTGAGCAATTTCTGCTCGATATGCTGGCAGATGAGCCCGACCCGGACTTGATCGCCGCATTCAAAAAGCGCTTTACCTCGCTGAACAGCAATATTACCACCATGCTCAACGGCACCGAGCGGATTCAAACCATCGTCAAGGACTTGCGCGCCTTCTCGCGCCGCGAACACGAGCAAAAGCGCACCTTGCCCTTGTCGGCGTGCCTGATCTCGACTTTGAATCTGGTGCGCATCAACTGGAGCCGTCAAGTTGAGTTCATCACCGATTTTGCCGATGATCCGCCTTACGAATGCTGGCCCACCCTGCTGGGGCAGGTGTTCATGAATCTGATGGTCAATGGCTGCCACGCCATTGCCGATAAACGCCGCCAACAGGGAGAGTGCAGCGCGCGCGGTCATTTGTGGCTGCGTCTGCGCCAGTGCCAGCGCGACGGCCAGAAATGGCTGGTGGCAGAGATTGAAGACGATGGTTGCGGCATCGAGCCCGCCGTGCGCGAGCGGATTCTGGAACCATTTTTCACCACCAAAGATATCGATACCGGCACCGGGTTGGGGCTGTCGATTGCGCATGGCATTATCCAAAAACACAACGGTACGCTGGAAATTACCAGCACCCCGGGCCAAGGGAGCTGTTTTGCGGTATATTTACCGCAGGAAAGTTAAAGGATAAACCCAATGGGTGTGATGATACGCCAGAACGAACACCGTGCCCAGCCCAATTGGCTGGCCCAGTGTTGCCTGGCATGGCTGCTGTGCCTGCAACTGGTCGGGGTGGCCGGGGTGACTGGTGCTGCCGGGGTGGCCGATGCTGCAACGGCTACTGTTACGGCCAATGCTACGGCAAGGCCGCTTGCTGCCATCGGCGCGCCCCCGGCACTGGCAGACTTTGGCTTTGCCGAACCGTATTTTGAAACGCCGGAACTGGTCAAATCGCCCTCTCTGGGTATCAGCGCACTGCTGCAAGATGCACAAGGCTGGTTGTGGATCGGTTCTGATGAAGGCTTGTTCCGCTACGACGGTTATCGCATCAAAAAGTTTTTGCATAACGATGCCGACCCGGCTTCGCTGGCGGGCAATTATGTGACCGCAATGTGGCAGGGTAAAGATGGGCGCTTGTGGGTGGGTAGCGTCAGTGATGGCGTATCCGTGTTTGACCCGCACAGCGAACGGTTTACCCATTTGCGGCATGACCCGGCGCAGCCAGGCAGCCTGACGGGTGGCCGGGTTTTTGCCATCGTGGGGGACGACGCGGGCGGCGTCTGGATCGGCACCAACGAAGGGCTGAACTATGTAACGCCGGGCGGCGCGCCGTCGGCAGGCGTCCCTGCGGGCGGCGTTCCGCCGGGCGGCGTTCCGCCGGGCGGCGCTCCGCTGCGCCATTACCGCCACGACCCAGCCAACCCGGCCAGCCTGCTGGATAACCGGATACGCAGTTTATTAATTGACCGACAAGGCGCGCTATGGGTAGGCAGTTTTACCGGCTTGCAGCGTCGGCAACCGGGTGCGGCAGGCGCGCAAGCCGGTTTTATTGGCATCGCGTCAAACCCGGCCAATCCCGCCTCGCTGGCCGGACAGGTGGTGCTGACATTGTTTCAGGCGCAGGACGGCAAATTGTGGCTTGGCACGCAAAAACAAGGCGCGGCCTGGTTGAACCCGGCAGAAACGACACAAACTGCACAAACTGCACAAACTGCACAAACTGCGGCAACGCCGGAGCCAAATCAGCCGCCATTGCACTGGCTGCCGCCCGACCCGCAACGTACCGATCACCTCTCGCATGGCTGGGTCTATGCCATCGCCCAGCCACAGCCGGGGCAAATCTGGCTGGGCACCCTGGGCGGCGGCATCAATATCGTATCAGCACAGGATGGCACGGTATTGCAGCGTTTAAAACACGACCCCGCCAATGCCAGCAGCCTGATGCATGACAATATTCATGCCATGTTGCTTGATCGCTCCGGCCTACTCTGGATCGGCACCTGGGGCGCTGGCTTACAACGCCACCATCCGGCGCAATCGGCCTTCCATGTGCTGCGCTACAAGACCACCCCGCCCGACCCGGGCCGACCACGCGAACTATCTCACCCCGAGGTGCGCAGTGTACTGGAACTGGCCGACGGGCGCATTTTGGTGGGTACGGGTGGCAACGGGATTGATATTCTGGATCGCAGGCAAGGCCTGATCGGCGGCTACCGCCCCCAACCGGGCAACGCCAACGGCTTGCCCGATGGCACCATCCTCACGCTATTGCAAACAGCAGATGGCACGCTATGGGCGGGCACGCAACAGGCAGGGGCTGCGCGGCTACTGCCCGGCAGCGCACAGTGGCAAACTTTTTCTTCCACCCAGGGTTTGCCCGCCCCACGCGTCAACCGCTTGCAGTTGACGCGCGATGGCACACTATGGGCAACCACCTTCGCCGGCATGGCGCGCTGGCTGCCGCAAACACAACGCTTTGAAGTTGCACGCCAGGCTGATGGTCGTGCCATTCAAAGCGTGGTGTCGGCACTGGTTGAAGATGGGCAAGGCAGGTTGTGGGCCGCCAGCAATACCGGGCTGTGGTTAAAAGCACCGGGGGCCAAGCACTGGCAAGTGATACAAAACCAGCCAGCCAGGCCCGAGAGCCTGGTTTCCAACGATGTCTGGGATTTGCTGGTCGATGCCAACGATCACTTATGGATCACCACCAGCAAGGGCGTGGAGCGCCTGCAATACCGGGACGAGCACACTGCGCGCTTTGAGCATGTCAGCGCCAAGGCCGGCAAAGCGGGCAGCGCCATCGGCGAAAATCTGTGGCAAGACCAACTGGGCCGCATCTGGATTGATCATGGCGGCCAGGTACTGGACCCGCACACCCTGCGCTTTGCCGCCAACGCCAACCCCGACCTTGGCAGCCCTTGGCGCGGTGCCCACAGCCAAACCCGCGACGGCCTGCTGTTGTATGGCGGATCGCTGGGTCTCGCGATATTCGACCCGGCCCAATTCCAGCCATGGACTTTTCAGCCACCCCTGCGCGCCAGCGAATTCAAAGTCGATGGCAAAATCATCGCCCCCGGCGCGCTGCCACTTTCACTACGCCTTGAGCCCGGCCAGCGCAGCCTGAGCGTGGAATTTTCGGCGCTGGATTTTTTCAAACCCCAGCAAAACCGCTACCGCTATCGCCTGCAAGGCTACGACCAGGATTGGATCAGCACCGATTGGGAACACCGGATTGCCAGCTATGGCAATCTGTGGCCGGGCCGCTACCGCTTGCAAATACAAGGCAGCAATAGCGTGGGCAGCTGGAACGCACAGCAACTGGAGATTGCCATCGAAATCTTGCCCGCCTTTTGGCAAACCACCTGGTTTTTTGCCTTACTCACCGTCACCCTGGGTGGCAGCGTTTGGGCCGCTTACCGCTGGCGTATGGCGCGCTTGCAGCGACTCAATGCGCGCCTTGAGCTGCGGGTGCAACAGCGCACCGAAGAGCTCAACCTGAGCAATCAGAAATTACTCCAAACACTGGAAGTGCTCAAAGGCACGCAAGACGAAATTGCCCGCTCCGAGCGCATGGCCGCCCTGGGTGCGCTGGTGGCAGGCGTTGCGCATGAGCTCAATACGCCGATCGGCAACAGCGTCACCGTGGGCAGCACCTTGCTGGACCTGAGCCGCGAGTTTGCGCGTGAAATTGAAAGCGGCATCAAGCGCTCCAGCCTCACCGCATTTGTTGAAAAAACCCGCCACGCCAGTGAAATGCTGTTGCGTAATTTACGCAATGCGGACGAACTGATCAGCAGCTTCAAACAAGTGGCGATAGACCGCACCAGCATGCAACGCCGCCGCTTTGTCTTAAGCGAAGTCGTGGCCGAAACCGTGATCACCATCACACCGGCCTTCAAGCACACCCGGCATCAAATTCATGCCGATATTGCACCCGACATAACAATCGACAGTTACCCCGGCCCATTGGGGCAAATTATCTCCAACCTGGTCAATAATGCATTACTACACGGTCTGGAAAACAAAGCCAACGGCATGATCTCGATCAACGCCCGCCCTTTGCCGGGTGGATGGGTGGAATTGATTGTCAGCGACGATGGCTGCGGCATTCCAAAAAGCCATCTGGGGCGTATTTTTGATCCTTTCTTTACCACAAAAATGGGTCAGGGCGGCAGCGGTCTCGGGCTGCATATTGTCCACAATCTCACCACCAATGTGCTGGGCGGCACCATTCGGGTTGAAAGCGAAGCGCAAACCCAAACCCAAACCCAAACCCAAACCCATACCCGCTTCATTCTGGAATTACCCTGCATCGCGCCAACCATGGACGCCGAGCCAACGCCACCCAACCCGGAATAATTTGAGCCACATTGTCAGCCAACGGTTTTCGACAATAAATTAAGTTATCATTGGAAGGTCGTACACTTTCGGGAATGCAATGCGATGGCAACTCACAGCAACCCAGGTTTCGCCCCATTCACCTTGATTCGGGTTTTGTTTGGCATGGCGGCCATATTACTGTGCTACCACACGGTATTGGCCAATACCGTGTTGAGCAATACCGTGTTGAACAATACAACGGCAGCCTCTGCCCACCCCTGCGCAAACCAGCACAGCGTGGACGTCAGCCAGATCGGGCTACAGCCGCTCTCACTGAGCCAGTGCTTTGCCGTGCTGGAAGACCCGGATGCCAGCTTGACCCTGGCCCAGGTGCAAAGCAAGCCGCACGCAGCGCGTTTTCAGGCCAGCGGGACAGCAGCCCCGACCCTCAACTATGCTTACACCCGCTCGCACTACTGGCTGCGCCTGACGCTGCGCAATAACAGCGATCAGGCACTGCCACGGATGCTGGAAATTAGTAACGATATTGCCAGCATCCGCTTTCATCAGCC
>CAMBDR010000008.1 GCA_945864765.1 Janthinobacterium lividum
CCCATTCATCCCAAATTGAAACACCGTTCTGCTTCAAATACGCAATATTGGTGGTGCCAGCCAAAAACCAGATTAATTCATGAACAATCGATTTAAGGTGTAGTTTTTTGGTGGTCAGCAAGGGAAACCCTTCGCTTAGCGCAAAGCGCATTTGATACCCAAATACCGAGCGCGTACCCGTCCCGGTGCGGTCAGTTTTGACGGTGCCATGTTGTTGCACATGGCGCATGAAATCGAGATAGGCGCGCATTGAAAGTCTTTCGCAAAGAATCCGCTATTTTAGCCGGAAACAAAAACGCAGGTATCAGGACAGCGTTTCATATTCACCACCTCGGGCTTGATATTTACATCTTGCGCCAAAACTCGGATTGGGCAAATGCATTACGTAAAAAATCGACGAAGGCACGAATTCGTAAGGGCAGGTGGCGGCGTTGGGTAAACAGCGCATAAATATCATTGCCAGGGGAGGCGTAATCGTCCAGTAGCGTGACCAATTCTCCGGCTTCAATGGCGGCACCCACTTCCCACATCGAACGCCAGGCCAAACCTTTGCCAGCGAGCGCCCAGTGATGGAGCACTTCACCATCATTGCACACCATATTGCCATTGACTTTGAGCGTGACATTTTTTCCCTGCTGCCGAAACGTCCAGCCGCGCTGGGAACCGTCACTACTAAAGGCCAGGCAATTATGGCGACTTAAATCGTCCGGCGTGGCTGGCGTGCCGTAGCGTTTGATATAGGCAGGGGAGGCCACCACCACCCGTTTGTTGGCCGCCAATTTGACACCGATCAGGTTGGAGTCCGATAATTCGGCAATCCGAATCGCGACATCAATGCCCTCGTCGATTAAATCCACCACACGGTCGTTCAAATGCAACACCAAATTCACATGGCGGTGCTCGGCTAAAAAAGAGGGTAGCAGCGGCGCAATATGCTGACGACCAAAACCAGCGGGCGCGGTAATCACCAATTGCCCACTGGCTTTGGCACTGCGCTCAGAGACGGCTGCTTCGGCATGCGCCAACTCGGCCAAAATACGCTGGCAATCTTCCAAAAACGCGCTGCCTTCATCGGTCAGCGCGATTTTGCGCGTGGTTCGTTGTAAAAGTTTTACACCCAGGCGCTCTTCCAGCGCATCCAACCGACGACCAATCATGGCCGGCGCAATGCCTTCGGCACGGGCGGCAGCCGATAAGCTGCCCTTGGCCAACACTTCGACAAAAGTAGAAATTTGCTTGAATTGATCCATACACGTGATTTATTGGGCGAACTGTCGTACAGTATTTGCTCGGGGAAGAACCGGGGGTAATTGTATTTCATTTGAGACTAAAACGAAACAATGAAGTGATAAAAAGGCCCACTTATGTGTATTTATATTGAATATACTCAATTTTCGCCAGAATGCAACAGATCACGCCCCCAGCAACAACTTTATTTTTTTATTCACAGGAGCACACGATGACGCAATCCATGCAACAAATCACTATTCCGCAAGGCATGCAAATTACCGGAGAAATCAAGCCCGGATTTGAAAAAATCCTCACGCCTGAGGCTTTGAACTTTGTGTTGAAGTTAAGCCGTGCGTTTGAGTCGCGGCGGCAAGCTTTGTTGGCAGCGCGGGTCGAGCGTGCTGCACGGCTGGATGCAGGGGAGAAACTGGATTTTTTAGCCGAAACGGCCCATGTGCGCGCGGGTGATTGGACGATTGCACCGATCCCGCCTGCATTGCAATGCCGCCGGGTTGAAATTACTGGCCCGGTCGAACGGAAAATGGTGATCAATGCCTTAAATTCCGGCGCAGACAGCTATATGACCGATTTTGAAGATTCCAATACACCCAACTGGGACAATCAAATCACCGGGCAACTGAATATGATGGAAGCGGTGCGCAAAACCATTTCGATGGAGCAAAATGGCAAATCGTATCGCTTGAATGATAAGGTGGCAACCTTGGTGGTTCGTCCGCGCGGTTGGCATCTGGATGAAAAGCATGTGCTGGTGGATGGCAAACGGGTTTCCGGCGGGATTTTTGATTTTGCGCTGTTCTTGTTCCATAACGCCAAAGAACAATTGGCGCGCGGGGCCGGGCCGTATTTTTACCTGCCGAAAATGGAATCGCATTTGGAAGCGCGTTTGTGGAATGATATTTTTGTCATGGCGCAAAACGAGATCGGCTTGCCACAAGGCACCATCAAGGGCACGGTATTGATTGAAACCATCCTTGCTGCGTTTGAAATGGATGAAATTTTGTATGAATTACGCGAACATAGCTCGGGTTTGAATGCGGGTCGCTGGGATTATATTTTCTCATGCATCAAGAAATTTAAATCTGACAAAGATTTCTGCCTGGCAGATCGCGCCAAAGTCACGATGACTGCGCCTTTCATGCGTGCCTACGCCTTGTTATTGTTAAAAACCTGCCACCGTCGCAATGCGCCCGCCATTGGTGGTATGGCCGCTTTGATTCCGATCAAGAATGACCCTGAGAAAAATGAAGTCGCCATGGGCGGCGTGCGCAATGATAAAGCACGTGACGCCACCGATGGTTATGATGGTGGTTGGGTCGCCCATCCTGGCCTGGTTGAAATCGCCATGACTGAATTTAAAAAGGTGCTGGGTGACAAACCGAACCAAATCGACAAACAGCGCATGGACGTGAACCCGACTGCGGCCGATTTGCTCAGCTTTCAACCAGAAACGCCCATCACCGAAGCGGGTTTGCGCTATAACATCAATGTCGGGATTCACTATTTGGGTAGTTGGTTGGCGGGCAATGGTTGCGTGCCAATTCATAATTTGATGGAAGATGCCGCGACCGCTGAAATTAGTCGTTCGCAAGTGTGGCAATGGATACGCTCGGCCAAAGGTGTGTTGGAAGATGGCCGCAAAGTAAGCATGGAGATGGTGCATGCGATGATACCGGAAGAATTGGCCAAGGTGCAAGCGATTATGGGCGATGGCGCAACTTACCCACGCGCGGCTGAAATTTTCAATAAAATGGTATCGCAAGATGCGTTTGAAGAATTTTTGACTTTGCCACTGTATGAAGAAATTTAAACCCTGACCGTTTAACAGGCGTTTGTATAAAAAAGGGGCCATCGGCCCCTTTTTTAACGTGTGTTGCAACCAGGCTCAGGGTTGAACGACTGGTTGAACGACGGCTTGAACTTCGGGCTGGGTTCCACCCTGAATCTGTTTGAAGCCATCCAGTTTGCGATGGGCTTCGGTAATAATAAACTGTTCAAATTTATCTGCAGGTATCGGTTTGGACAGGTAGTAGCCTTGCAAAATATCACAATTTTGTTCGCGCAAGAAACGTAATTGGGCTTCCGTTTCCACCCCTTCAGCAACCACTTCCAGACGTAAGCTGTGTGCCAGTGCGATAATACCAGTCACGATGGCCGCATCGTCGGCATCGTCCGGCGTATCCTGGACAAAAGAGCGGTCAATTTTGATGATATCCACCGGGAAGCGTTTTAAATACGACAGCGACGAATAGCCCGTACCAAAGTCATCAATCGACAAGCGTAAGCCGATGGTGCGCAATTCGTGCAAGGCCTGCAGCGTATCCTGGGCATTTTCCATCAAGGTGCTCTCGGTAATTTCCAATTCGAGCAAATGCGCGGGCAAACCTGTATCGTGCAAGGCTTGTTGTACGGTTTTGGTAAAGTCTTTTTGTAACAATTGCCGTACCGATAAGTTCACCGCCACCCGCATTTCAGGTAAGCCTGAACTGATCCAGGTTTGCAACTGGGCGCAGGCGGTACGCAATACCCATTCGCCCAGGCGATTGATCAAGCCAATTTCTTCTGCCAAAGGAATAAATTCGACGGGTGAAACAAAGCCACGGGTTGGATGGCTCCAGCGCACCAAGGCTTCCATACCAATCAAATCGCCCGTATCAAAACGTGCCTGCGGTTGGTAAAATACTTCGAGTTCTTCATTTTCCAGCGCACGACGCAAATCGCTTTCGAGGCGGACATGCTCCGAAATCGAATGCTCCATTGAGGCTTCAAAGAACTGGAACCCGGTATTGGTTTTCTTGGCCCGATACATGGCCGTATCCGCATGTTTGACCAGGGTGCCGACATCGCTGCCATCATTGGGATACATGGCAATACCCACGCTGCTGGTGACAAAAATATCATGGCCATCAATTTGGAAGGGGGCAGCCAATACCCGGCAGATGTTTTGTGCGGCCGAGGCGGCGGCGGCCGGACCATCGATTTCAGCCAACACCACGGTAAATTCATCGCCCCCCAGGCGCGCAACACAATCGACATTGCGCACGCTACGCCGCACGCGTTGCGCTACCGCAACGAGTAAACGGTCACCGACATCATGGCCGAGGTTGTCGTTCACATATTTAAAGCGATCCAGATCAAGGAATAAGACCGCGACATGGGTCGAGTTGGTTTCGGCTTGCTCCAGGCTTTGCGCCAATTGATCAAAGAACAAGGTGCGATTGGGCAAACCGGTGAGCAAATCGTTGTAAGCCAGATGGCGAATCCGTTTTTCAGCCCGGTTGGCTTCAATAATGCGCCTGACCCGTTGCGACAACACGGCAAAGTGAATCGGCTTGGGAATATAGTCGCTGGCACCAGCAGCAAAGGCGCGTTCAACCGATAAATTATCTTCCAGGCCGGTAATCATCAGCACGGGGATGGCGCGGCCGTTCGGTAATTCCTGAATGCGGGCGCAAGCGGTAAAACCGTCCATGATAGGCATCACCGCATCCATCAAAATCACATCTGGCTGGAAGCGTTTGAGCATCATTAACGCTTGCTGCCCGTCGGATGCTTCTTCGACCCGGAAGCCATCACGTTTCAGGGTGTGGGCCAGCGCGCTACGGGTACTACGATCATCGTCCACCACCAAAACTTGGGCCAACTCTTCTTCAATTTTGGGATCGAGATCATCTTCAATCGAAACTTCCTTGCTGAGAATAACGGCGACGCTATCAAAGGCCAGCCGCAGTCTGGGCAGCAGCGGGGTAATTTCGACAATTTGCCCTTCGAGTGCCAGTTCTTCTGCCTGTTTGGCTATTTGAGCCAAATTGGTGGCACCCAGATTGCTACTGCTGCCCTTGACGGCATGCGCCATCTGGCGTGCAATATCGGCATTGTTTTCTTTCACCGCTTGCTCAAGCCGGGACAGGTAGTTGGGCGTATCTTCCAGGAATGGCGATACCGCCTGTTCCAGCGCAGGGCCGAGAATTTCGCGCAATTTATCAAATGCCACATGATCCAGCGGCCCATCCGGACCTTCGTCCAGTTGACGTTCAGGCAAGGGCGATTGCGCGCGTTCTTCGATTGTGCCGCGTGGCAACCAAAGTTCCAATTTTTGGCGTAATTCCACCAAGGTAATCGGCTTGGCCAAATAATCATCCATACCCGCTGCCAGGCATTTTTCGGCATCACCGCGTTGGGTATTGGCGGTCATTGCCACAATCGGAGTACGTCGTCCGGTTGATTCCTCCTGATTGCGAATATGCGCGGTCGATTCATAACCGTCCATTTCCGGCATGCTGCAATCCATTAAAATCAAATCGAAGCGATGTTGCCGCGCCGCTTCCATGGCTTCCCGGCCATTGGAGGCAAATTCGCATGAACAGCCATTCATGGCCAGCATGCCAGCAGCAACCATTTGGTTGGTTCGGTTATCTTCTGCCACCAGAATGCGAAAATCTTTACGGGAAGAAGCGGTATTGGTACTCGGGGTGATACCCCCAACCGGATTGGGGGCTTGAGCCGGTGCTTCGAGTAATAAATCGCTGATGGCATCAAGCAGGCGGTCAAGCCGCAAGGGCTTACCTAAAATCGCATCGGTGCCCGGCGGTGTCGTGCTGGATGGCGAGCTATAACGATCCAATACCAATAACCGTGGAGGAACGCCGATACTATCAGCACGGATACGCCGTGCCAAGTCGATGCCACTATCGTCAGTTGCGCCAATATCCATAATGATCACGCTATAGGGGCGGATATCCTGTTTGGCGCGTCGTAATTCAGCAACAGCTTCGGTGCCGTTGCGCACGGTATGGCAGATCATGCCGTGTGGCGTCAAGTTTTGCTCCATGAAACCGCGCACGATTTCACTCTCATCCACCACCAGGACACGCATGCCTTGCAAGGCGCGATCCTCTGGACGGCTCGGTTTGGCTTCACCGGGTTTGCAGCGGATGGTAAAGAAGAAGGTGGTGCCTTTGCCCAATTGGCTGGCTACCCCAATTTCCCCGCCCAAAAGCCCTACCAATTGTTTGCAAATGGCCAAGCCCAAGCCGGTTCCACCATATTTACGCGTAGTGGACGGATCAGCTTGCGCAAACGATTCAAATACATGTTGTACTGCATCGCTATTCATGCCAATGCCAGTATCGCTGACTTCAAAATGCAAGCGGAAAGCACTGTCATTATCTGTTGCGCAAGAGATACGCACCGCCACTTCACCATGCTCGGTGAATTTCACCGCATTGCCGATCAAATTAATCAAAATTTGGCGCAAGCGTAAAGAATCGCCCTTAATTTGGGCTGGCACATCGGGGCTAATCAGGTAACCCAACTCAAGGCCTTTTTGCTGAGCATGTTTGGCAATCAAATCGATCACTTCTTCCATTAATTTGCGCAGATCAAAGTCGAGTTCTTCCAACTCCAGTTTGCCCGCTTCCATTTTGGAAAAATCGAGAATGTTATTGATTAATTCGATCAGGGTGCGCGAAGAATTCCATGCCACGTCAACGCATTCCTGTTGGCGCTTGGTGAGATTCATTTCTTTTAGCATGTCGAGCATACCGACCACGCCGTTTAACGGGGTGCGCACCTCATGGCTGACTGTTGCTGCAAATTGCGCTTTCATCAGGGCCATGTTGACGGCTTTGTCGCGTGATTGTTTCAGCTCGGCTTCACGTTCTTCCAACACATTCATCATTTTATTAAATGCCAGGGCCATGTCGATCAAATCACGCGGCCCGTGTGGCGCAGCACGCATACCCGATTCACCTGACTCTGCGCGGCGCATTAAATCCGACAGGGCATTGAGTGGGTTGATCATATGGCGCGCGAGAATACGCAGTAAGATGAGTAAGGCCGCAGCAAAAGCAAAGCTGATCAGCATGTTGCCAAATAACAATGTCCGTGTCAGTTTATTTAAGGCTGCGCGGCTCACATTAATATGGACATAGCCCGCCAACTTGGGTTGCTTCGTTTCCGCGTCAAAGGGCGAGGATTCTTCCGATTGGGTTTCATAAACCGGCGCACCAAAACGCCACACTTCATCCGTTTCTTGCTCCAGTGTGGCAGAGGATAAGGTTCTGGGTGCCTGTTTCGACAGGGTTGGATTGACCGCATCTTTCCTTGCCTGTGTAATCAGCGATTTGTGATCGGGGTAGGCAACTTCAACTTCAACCACATCGGGAAACGATAAGGCTGCGGTAATCGCCGGACGAGCATTTTCGGCCGAACGATAGAGTAAGGCCAGCCTGCTTTGCTCAGCGAAGGTTTCTACCAGGCGCCTGCCTGTGGCAATAGAATTTTCGGTGATGCGGCGACGCGCCTCGTAGGAATTAATCACCGAGGAAAAAAGCGCCAAGCCCAAAATAGCGGCAGAGACGACAACGGTCAATTGGCGGCGGAAGCCGGTACGACGTAAGTAATCACGAAACATTGGTTAGTCGCCAACAGTCAGAATGCATGAAAGAAAATAGTCATGGGTGACGGTTCCTTGTGGTTCACGTTGGATCTCCGTTCAGTTTTTGGGTTGGTAACCATCCCCTTATATTTTGCGTATTGGGTGATTCAAAATGAAGATCCAAAATGAAGATCCAATCGCAAGCCGAAATGGTTACGCTTCCCATTAGGATCATTGTGCCCGAATTCCGCTGTCATAGGTTGATAATTGGCTAAAAATGAGGTAAAAGCGTGTTCCCGGGTCTATCATTTTTGCATCATATCCTCATAAAAAACAGAATCAGCCACAGTATTCAGATCGGTTCAATAAAACTATACCCTAAGGTTCGGGAAATACCAAATCAAATGCGCGTTGTTGCTGCGCGTCGATACGCAAACCCAAGTGCTCGGCGGTTCGCAAATTGACGGCGATATTGACTTCACGCAAAGGCTGCACACCCTTTCTGCGAACGTCGCCAGCGAGCGCGCCCAGTGCAGAATTACCCAAATTGCGCCCTAATTCAAGCGTATTTGGATAAAGTGCAAACAAAGCGCCGCGTTTTGCATGAATAAAAGCACTTGAGAAGAAAGGTAATGAGGTATTCCAGGATTCTTTAAGTATCAAAGGGAAGATGGTAGCTTCTTCCGATGTGGTGGCGTCATTGGGAATCCACAGGGCATCGCGTTTTTTGTCGCTATTGGCAAAAATATGGGTATAGCTGCGCGCAGCGGTAGCGATATCGCGTGCTTCAAATGGCACAATTTCAATGCCTTGTGCCTTGCCAGCCTCACGGGCGTTTTTAATCAAGGCTTCGTTGAACTGTGGATTATATACTACAAAAACCCGCCTGACCTCGGGCAGCAATGACTTCATACGCGTCAACAAAAGGCCCGGATCCGGATTGAGCGTCATACCATAAATGATTTGTTGGTCGATCTCCGGTGGCGTCAAAATGCCGCCAACAATGACCGAGACATCACGTTCCAGGTTGGATGCAGCTTTAATGGCATCCCTGCCCAAGGCAATGACGACCTTGGTATCCGTGCGTTTTAACTGCTCATTGAGAGAGCTGGTTGAAGCCACATTTTTATCAATGACATAGCTTTTTATCGGTGCTTTATTACTCTGCTCAATGCCTTCGATGATTTTTGCCAAAATTGACTTAAACGGTTCGATAGACTGAGGGTAGAAAATGGCAACGGAACCTTTGCTTGTTGGCAAGTTTGCAGCAGGCTCGTGAATGGGGCTGGCATGCGCAAAGCTACCAAGCAAAAGCATGCCAACTACGGTGCTTGGAAGGCGTTGCATGGTAAACATAGGGCATCTCCGGGTTCAGGTGAACGTAAGGTAAGTCTCAAGGTGAAATATTTCCATTTGGAATTATTTCTAGTCTACACGATTTGAATTAATAGTAAAAGAAATTTTTCTTGAAGTTGATCGTAACAAGTATCTTTGTTATTGGTCAGGCCAGATTGTATCGATCAACGTAAGGTGGATCAGGGTTCGGGGAAGATATAGTTGTAATTGCGTTGTTGCTGCGATCCAATATTGAGCCCAATGTGGCTTGCCGTTCTTAAATTGAGTGCTGTCTGGACATCTTTTAGCGGAGTCATGCCGCGTTTGCTAACATCACCCGCCAATATATTCATGGCAATAACAGCGAGATTTCTCCCCAATTCCACGTTATTCGGGCGTAGTGAAAAGAGCGCGCCTTTTTTTACGTGAATAAATTTGCTCGAAAAAAATGGCACATTTTTTGACCAGGATTCCTTTAATACAATCGGCAATATCGTATCTTCATTCACTGTTGTTTCATCCTGAGGCAGCCAGACGGTATCGGTTTTTGGGTCTGCACTGTTAAAAACAGATTCATAAAGACGCGCCGCCGAGGCTAAATCTTGTGCTTCGTGCGCGACTAATTCGATGCCTTGCTCTTTCGCCGCCAAGCGCGCAAATTTAAGTAGCCAGTCACTCTTTTTTGGATCGTAGATAACAATTACACGCTTCATGGAAGGAATTAATTCCTTTACATTTTTAAACAGCAGGCCGGGATCGGGTGTGAGCGCAATACCAAGCAGCTTACTGTTTTCAGCTTCGTTGATAATAAGTACACCACCCACAACAACCGCAATATCACGCTCAAAGCTGGAACTGATTTGTTTCCCACGGCTACCCAAAGCAATCACCACTTTGGTTCCGGCTTTTTTCAATTGGCTATAAATCTCGGCACTATCTTGCTTTTCAGCGATGGTCATGACGCGGACTTTGGTTTTGGTTTGCGACTCGACGCCTTCTACTATTTGTGTAAAAAACGCCCGATAGGCATCCGTGCTTTCCGGGTAAAGCACGGCGATCGAATCCCCCGTTAATAAATTCTGCTTTTTTAACTGGTCGGGATTGGCCTGGGCGAGCTGCAGTAGAGGTGCCGGATCAGCCATGGAACTGGCGAACGGAAACAAAAAGGAAAGCGCAACGCACAATCCAAGTGTCAGCATGTTTCTGTTTGGTCGCAAGAACTCAATCATCAATCTGGCCATCAGAATTTTTAGTTTTAATTGCTAATTTAGTAATTTTAAATCCCCGGCATCTTCTTGGAGTAAAAATTAGCTGAGATTCGCAACTACTTCGTTTGATTGCTTCATCATTCATGGGTATGGTCGTTTTGTTTGCTCCGATTGTTTGCTTGTCAAGGGAGGAAGTCAGGTTACATTGAATCTCTAAAAAACGTAGAACCGATATATAAAAACGATTTTACTCCTTTTCGGTCCATCTTCGAATTGCGACGGCTCAAATTAATTGTTACTGGTGTGGTGAAAATGTTGAATTGGGGACTTGTTTTTGCTGCGAAAATTAAATACTAAAAAAACCATTGGGCGAATTGTTCGCCCAATGGTATGTAGAAATTCCCAACACAAAGCTTTATTGGCCGTCGCCCAACACCCGCATCCGCGCATTCATTGGAGGAATTTCATCGGGATCAATGAGTACGTCGATCAGGGTTGGTCCATGATGCGCGCACATGGCGTTAAAATCGAGCTTGAGCAAGTCTTCCGGCGATTTCACATTATGCCCTGTCGCGCCCATCGAACGGGCTAATGCCGCAAAATCAGTCGGGGGCATATCGCAACCGATTTGTTCTGCTTTGGCCAACCTTTGGCCATGTTTTACCATGCCTAATGCCTGATCATTCAAAACAACAAAAATAATGGTCATTTTTTCATGGACTGCGACGGAAATTTCTTGGCCGTTCATCAGCATACTGCCATCACCCGTGATACAGACCACAGGATCATCCGGATTGCCCGCAGCGGTTCCCACCGCGCCACCAATAGCCCAACCCATTGCCGCGAAGTTCATCGTCACCCGCATCCAACCGCCATTGGACTTCCGTCGGCCATTGGTGCGCTTGCGATTACCGCCACCCAGGCGGCGTTCGCTAATACGGCGATCGGACGGATGTAAATAGTGGGTTGCCCATGCCACACTATTGCCGGTATCGACCAAAAAGCAAGTTGAAGGAGGAAACACCATACCTAATTCACGCATCAGCCGCTGAGGTTTGATGGGTGTCGAGTCGCTGATATAGCTTTGCGGCGCGTCCAGGATGGAATCCGGGTCCCATACAAGATTGCTGACTTCGCGCGAAGCACGGCGGCGCTCAATTTCGATCCGGGTGTCCTGGCGCAAGGTATGGATGCGTTCAATTAAGCGATTGAAAATCGAAACAATCCTGCCGCGCATGTGAAAGCGCGCCATCGGGGTGCGCGCGAGATGGTCTTCTGACTCGTCAATATGTACCAGACGATCATTGAGTAAGCTGTCACAAAATCCCGAGGTATTCCATTCGCCCATATTGGCACCAATGGCCAGAATCAAATCAACCGACTCATCGCGTAGCGCCGCTTCCGCTGATGCGTGGCCACCAAAACCAAATACACCACGAAATAGCGGATGATTGGCGTTGACCAAGCCTTTGCCGTCGGGCGTGGTGACAAAAGTCGCACCTTTGATGGCGGCAAATTGCAAGATGGCGGTAATGGCTTCGCCACAAAAACCACCAATCAAGAGAATTAAATTCTTCGACTGGGCAAGCATTTCACGCAAGCGCTCAATCGCATCGTCATCCACCAGGGACGATGGGTTAAGTAGCGCCGACAAATCATAGGATGGGACAGAGTCCGTACTGGGTTGACGAAATACGTCAGAAGGAATAGTCAGGTGGGCTGGGCCACATGGGTTACGAGTTGCACGCTGAAGTGCTGCGATCAGCTTCGGTTCCATCTGTTTGGGATGAGAAATCAAGGAATTATAGCGGGTACAGTGGCGGAACATGCTTAAAATATTCACGCCAGTGCAACTTGAATCTTGCAGCGGATTTTTGCCAAACGAGGGTAGGGCGGGTTGGCCAGTAATCACCAACATCGGAATATTATTATCATACGCGCCCGCTACCCCGGTGATGAGGTTGGTGGCACCTGGCCCGGACGTGGCGCAACACACACCAATTTTACCAGTTTCCCGTGCATAGCCATCGGCCATAAAAGCGGCCCCGGCTTCGTGCCGTGCTAATATGTGTTTGACGCCGCCAGCTCGTGCGCTTCTTGCCATGGCATTATATAAAGGTTCGATGGCACCACCGGGCACGCCAAAAATATATTCGATGCCGAGTTGATCCAGATAGGCAACCAGTAAATCGGCAATATCCATGGTCGTATTGGGCTGAATGATGGCGGAGCTATTTTCGTTGCTTGTTAATGTGACTGGCACAAGTGAGACATCGGTGTTCATATGAGAACCTCTCGCGGTGATATTGCTTCGATAATGAACGTTGGACAAAAAAAATTGGTAGTAAGTGCCTGGGTCAAATAATGAAACAAGGCAGTAGTCCTATACAATCTTAGCGCAATTCATTGAATTTTTTTCTTGTTCTGAAAGAAAATTATAAGCTGTCTCAATTTGTTTGTAGAAGTGTAATGAAGGTGTAAAATTTGTGCTGTGCCTTGAAGAAATTTCGGTTCCCGGGTTTTTTTGCGTGTTGTTGAGGTTGCGAATTTTCAACGTATGGCTGGATTTTGATCGGGGATGCTTGTATTCCGGTGTGATGGAAAGCGAGAAATTCAATCCCTCATGTTTTTTTAGTGTGCTTATTGGCGATGAATGAATTTAAAAATAATTTGGACGACGACTTGGTGATGCGAGAAGTCAAATTGTGGCTGGAAAAGGCGGTGATCGGATTGAATTTATGTCCATTTGCCAAATCTGTATACGTAAAGCAACAGATCCGGTTTGTCGTCAGCCACGCAAGTACGGTTGAGTCCTTGCTAACTGATTTGATTGTCCAGTTGCAGTATCTGGCCGAGGTTGACCCAGGTTTGATTGATACGACCTTATTAATTCATCCGCTGGTCCTGCAGGATTTTTTGGATTACAACGATTTTCTCGATTTGGCAGATCAGGTATTGGTACATCATGGTTGGGAAGGTGAGTTTCAGATCGCCAGTTTTCACCCTGCTTATCAATTTGCCGGAAGTGATGTTAATTCGATTGAAAACTATACCAATCGCTCCCCCTGGCCGATGTTGCACCTGTTGCGTGAAGCCAGCATCGAAAAAGCAGTAGACGCTTTTCCGGACGCTGCTGAAATTTACGAAAGAAATATGACAACCATGCAAAACCTGGGCCCTACGGGTTGGGCCAGCTTATTCAGGGAAGAATTATTTAAGGACGAATTGCCTGATTAGACAATTGTGCAGCATATCCACAACGTGTACCCGATATCTGCTCAACCACCTCCTTTTTTCTGTTAGTGTTATGGAGTCTATAGTTTGATCTGTCGTCTCACCTTGTCTTATAATTATTTGTTAATCATCGTTGTTTTTTGATACTGATTGCTTTCCTTTTAAAGACGCCTGCATGCAGAGCCAATCACGCCGATCAATCAAAGAAATAGCGAGTGCCTTATATGGTAGCTCGATCTTCGCTTCACTACTGGTGGTGGTGTTTGGCTGCTTGGTCATTCCTGCGATGATTGGCAGTTATCTATTAGTGGGCATTCGTGAAGAGCGGGCAGCACAAACCGCACTGAACGAATCCATGCAGCGCTATGCTGATATTTTGGCCTTGGGGATGCAGGAATCGTTGTGGATTATGAATCCCGAAACGGCCAAAGCCCTGATTGATGCGGTCATGCGCGATACGGCCGTCTTGCACGTGCGGGTAGTCGATCAACGTCAGGCCCCTTTTATTAATGTGCATTCACCCAAACGTGTCATTGGCACCGTATATCGGACACAACGTGTGGTGATGGTTCGCGGTGAACACATCGGCCAGGTCTTAATTGAAATGGATGATGCCAAGAGTCATCAGGAATTGCGGGAAAAGCAGCGCTCCTATGTCTTTGTTTTGGCCGCCCAACTGGCGATTTCTCTGCTGTTCATCGTATTATTTCTAAACCGACGTTTGTTGCGCCCCTTACGGCGCTTGATGGGCTTTTCGGATCGCTTATCCCATGGTGACTTTGATTTGCAGCTGAAATTGCAAGGTAAAGACGAATTGGGTCGCCTGGGCAGTCAACTTGATCAAATGCGAGTCGCCATTAAACACTTGTTTGAAGATGTGCGGCAACGCGAAGAGCGCTTTCGAACCATCGTCACGCAAGTGCCGGGAGCGGTATTTCGCTTTCACACCGATGGCAAAATCGAGTTTATCAGCGATACCGTGGCCGAGATTTGCGGCCGCACGGCTGCCGAATTGATGGCCGGAACGGTGCAAACCTGGGTCGAATTGATCGTCCCTGATGACCAGGCAAGACATCATCAAACGGTGCTCGATAGTGTGAATGCGGGACAGCAATACTTGATCGAGTACCGGATAACCCATCTGCATGGTGAGGAGCGCTGGGTTTCGGAGAGCGGACATCCTGAAGCGCAAGGTGGTGCCAAAACACAGTCGGTGGATGGCATCATTACCGACATCACCGAGCGCAAGAAAAACGAAATGAGAATCGCAAATTTACTCACCGAGCAAAGCGCAATTCTCGAGAATGTGATGTTTGGCGTGATGTTTGTGCGTGACCGGAAAATTATTTCTGCAAACCGCCGTTGTGAAGAATTATTCGCTTATGAGTCGGGCAAAATGATCGGGCAATCGACCCGCATTCTGTTTCCAACTGAACTTGATTTTGAACTGGCAGGAAAATTGCAATATCCCTTAATTGCAGAAGATGATTATTTTAGCGAAGAACGTAAGTATAAGCGGCAAGACGGCAGCATCTTCTGGTGCATGGTGAGCGGCAGTGCGCTTGATCCGCTTGACCCCAATAACGGCAGTATCTGGGTCTATGCGGATATCAGCGAACGTATTCTGGCGGAAGAAAAACTGCGCTTGTCGGCCAAGGTATTGGAACATATTGCCGATGGCGTCATCGTTACCGACTCAGCGGGCATCATTGTTGCCATCAACCCGGCGTTTTCTCTGATCACGGGCTATGGCGACGCCGATGCGATAGGGAAAACGCCCAAGATTTTGCGTT
Source organism: Janthinobacterium lividum (assembly GCA_945864765.1). GTDB lineage: Bacteria > Pseudomonadota > Gammaproteobacteria > Burkholderiales > Burkholderiaceae_D > CAMBDR01. The sequence goes on from CAMBDR010000008.1 coordinate 15,198, forward strand.
CGGGCCGAGAGGCACCGGCATTTTATGCCAAGTTATGGGCTGACTTGGCCGAACACGGTTTTTGGGCCGGGGAGATTTGGAACCGGCGTAAAGATGGCGATTTTTACCTGGAATGGCTAACCATCAGTGCGGTGCGCGATACCAATGGCGCATGTACTCATTATGTGGGTGTATTCCGTGATATTACCCAAGCCAAAGAATCACAGAAAAAACTGGATCATCTGGCCCACCATGATTCCTTGACGGGCCTACCCAACCGGGCTTTATTCAATGATCGCCTGGCGCATGCAATGCAACGCTCGGCGCGGGAACATCAACAACTGGCTTTGCTGTTTATCGATTTGGATCGTTTTAAGAATGTGAATGACTCGCTGGGCCATCATATTGGCGATGAATTGTTAAAACAGGTTTCCCTGGCCTTGATCGACAAAGTCAGGGATGGCGATACCCTGGCCCGATTGGGTGGCGACGAGTTTATTTTGTTGTTGGAAAATGTGGACGGTCAATATGGCAGCACCATTGTGGCAGAAAAGCTCATGTCGGTATTTGAACAACCATTTATTGTGGTTGGACATGAGCTATTTGTAACCTGCAGCGTGGGTATCAGCCTGTTCCCCGGCGATGGGGTCGATTTAAACATGTTGATTCGCAATGCCGATGTCGCCATGTACCAGTCCAAAGCACATGGCCGTAACGCCTACCGGTTCTACTCGGCGGAAATGATGGGTGAGGGGATCGAGCGTTTGCGCATGGAAAGCATGTTGCGCCGCTCGATTGAGAAAAATGAAATATTCCTTAATTATCAACCGCAAATTGAAATTCAATCCGGGCGTTTGGTCGGGGTTGAGGCTTTGGTGCGTTGGCAACATCCGGAATTAGGCATGGTGCCACCGATTAAATTTATTCCCTTGGCCGAAGATACCGGTTTTATCAACCAACTTGGGCAATGGGTTTTATTTGAATCCTGTCGCCAAATGTTGCGTTGGCAAGAGGCTGGTTTGTTTGTCCCCAAGATTGCCGTCAATTTATCGGTGAAACAGTTTGAGCGCGGCAGCATTGTGAGCATGGTGTCCGATATTTTGGCCGAAACCGGACTCGAAGCCCACCGGCTGCAATTGGAAGTAACGGAATCGCTGATTATGAATACGGGTGATGCGTTTGTGTTCATTAATGATTTACACGCCATTGGGGTCGGGCTGGCGATTGATGATTTTGGCACGGGCTACTCGTCGCTGGCTTATCTGAAGCAATTACCCGTGCAGACGCTAAAAATTGATCGCTCCTTCATTAAAGATATCGATATCGATACCGACGTGAATGAAGAGGCGATTGCGATTGCGATTATTCAACTGGGAAAGAGTTTGAATTTGTCGGTCGTGGCAGAAGGGGTTGAAACCCAGGCACAGGTTGATTTTTTACAACGGCAAGGGTGTAATTTGGCGCAAGGGTATTTCTTTGGCCGCCCTTTATTGGCCCAGGATTTATTCAAGAATTGGAATAATAGATGAACAACCCGAAGAGCGCCCCGAAGAACGACCCGATTGCGACAATTCCAAAATCGAAAAAACGGCGTCACTTTATTTTAAGTGCTTTGGGGATTGGTTCTGCTTTAATAGTTGGCTGGGGCGTTTTGCCAGCGCGTCAGCGTTTGCATACCAGTGTACCCTGGTCGCGCAAAGACGGTGCAATCGTGCTCAATGGCTGGATAAAAATCGACCAGAGTGGCGTGGTTACCGTGGCGATGCCGCGCTGCGAAATGGGGCAGGGCGTGCATACTGCGCTGCCGATGTTGGTGGCCGAAGAAATGGATGTGGCCCTGGATCAGGTGCGCATTGAACAAGCCCCGCTGGATAAAATCTATGGCAATGTGGCGATGTTGCCTGACGGTTTGCCTTTTCATGTTGATGATCAAGGGGCATTAAAGCATGGCGCACAATGGCTGACTGCCAAACTGGCGCGCGAAATCGGTTTGCAAGTAACGGGGGCCTCTTCCAGCATCAAAGACGCCTGGGGGCCAATGCGTGAAGCGGGTGCAACAGCCCGTGCGGTCTTGCTGGCACTTGCAGCCAAACAGTGGGGAGTGGCCGTTGAAGAGTGCAAAACCAGCCTGGGGCGGGTGACCCATGCCAATGGCAAACAAGCCACGTATGGTGAATTGGCCAAACAAACTGGCACAATTCAACTGTCGGGCCCGGTGGTGTTGAAAAAACCTGAAAATTTTACCCTGATCGGCCAGGCGCAGCCGCGCCGTGACAGTGTACTGAAAGTGAATGGCCGCGCCGGATTTGGTCTGGATGCGCGGCCCCAGGGACTGTTATATGCAGCGGTGAAAATGAGCCCCACTTTGGGGGCGACCGTGCAAAGCATGGACGAGGCCAAAATCAAGGGGATGCCGGGTGTGCGTCAGGTATTGAATTTATCTTCCGTGATGTTGCCCTTGGGTGAGGCAGCGGCGGTCGCCGTGGTAGCTCGAAGCTATTTTGAAGCCAAACAGGCATTGGAAGCCTTGCCGCTGGTGTGGCGTGATAGCCCCCATGCCAAACTGGATTCGGCAGCGGTGTTTAAAGAACTGGCGCAAAAATTGGATGGCGAAGCAGGTTTCACTTATTTTAAGGCGGGAGACAATGCCGCCTTGCAAACTCCAGCCTTGCAAACTGCGGCACCGAATCAACTGATCAAAGCCGAATATCAAGTCCCGTTTTTGGCCCATGCCACCATGGAACCGATGAATTGCACCGTTCAAGTGGCCAACGGTCGGGTTGTGCTATGGGTGGGCACTCAGGTACAGGGCTTGGCGATGGCTACTGCGGCTGAAATGGCTAATGTTGCGCTGGATCATGTGGATTTAAACGTCGCCTATTTGGGCGGTGGTTTTGGCCGCCGCCTGGAGTTGGATGTGATACGGCAAGCCATGGCAATTGCCCTTCAGACCAAGGGCGCACCGGTGCAAGTCATCTGGAGCCGCGAGCAAGATATGACGCATGATGCTTATCGCCCAGCCGCATTGGCACGCTTTCAAGCCGTGCTTGATGGCAAGGGAAATGTGTTGGCTTACGATAACAAGTCCGCCTCGGGTTCGGTTGTCCATCAGATCTTCAAGCGCGGGTTTGGCTTGCCAGGGATGGGGCCAGACAAAACCACGGCCGAAGGTGAGTTTGATATGGCCTATGAATTTCCCAATCAAAAAATCGCCCATGTGATTGTTCCCACACCGATGCCACTGGGCTTTTGGCGCGCGGTTGGGCATTCGCATAATGCATTTTTCAAAGAAAGTTTTATTGACGAATGTGCGCACGCTGCCAGGCAAGATCCGGTGCAATTTCGCCTCACCTGGTTAAAAAATCATCCGCGCCACCGCGCCGTGCTGGAAGCTGCCGTGCGGGCGGCCGGCAGCGCACCCGCCGGGCGCGCGCATGGGGTGGCGCTGCATCAATCATTTGGCACGATTGTGGCGCAAGTGGCGCAGGTTTCCGTGGTTGGCACCGAGATTCGCGTGCATAAAGTGTTTTGCGCCGTCGATTGTGGGATTGCGGTGAACCCGAATATTATTGCCCAGCAAATGGAATCGGGTATTGTATTTGGGTTATCGGCCGCCCTGTTCGGTGAAATTACGCTCAAAAACGGCCAGGTGCAGCAAACCAATTTCCACGATTACCCGGTGCTGCGCATGAATCAGGCTCCAGAGGTGGAGACCATTATTATTAAAAGCGCGGAACACCCGGAAGGCATAGGCGAACCAGCCGTGCCGCCGATTGCGCCTGCGGTGGCCAACGCGGTGTTCATATTGACGGGCAAGCGTTTGCGTAGCTTACCGCTGAAATTGGTTTGATCATTCCACTGCTGACGCTTATGCTTACCCTTGCGCCCGGGTTTATGCTTACCCTTGCGCCTGGGTTTATGCTTGTTCCAGCAGTTGGCGTAAATTGGGCGCGCCCGCCGCCGCTGTGGGCTTGACTTGATCCATTTGCGCCTGCAACAAGCGTTGCGCCAGGCTTAAATCGGGCAGCACGGTGCCAAAAAAGCTGGGCGTATTGCCATATTGAATCAGCAGGGTAGGGAAATTTTCAATATCCAGGTCGCCCACCACCGCCGCCTGGTCTTCAATATCAATCCAAATAAAATACAAATCAGGGTATTGACTGGCCAATTGCAAAAAGCGCGCTTGATACTCGCCACACGTACCGCACCAGGCCGCACACAGGCAGGCAACAAACCAGCCTTGGTCTGGCAAATTTTGCAGCAATTGGTCTCGATTGTCGTCACTTAAGGTCAGGCTGGGCATGCTGTACGCGAAGATGGTGGTGAAGAGTCGATATTTTACCCGCTTCGCTCGAAAATTTTGGCATTTGGCGAATCAAGACGGTAAAATAGCGCATGTCTACGATACTTGCCATTGAAACTTCCACCGAAATTGCCTCCGTTGCACTCTTGCATGACGGAAAATTATGGCGTCAGGCTGCCAGCGGTGTACAAAATCATTCCCTTAGCGTCTTACCCATGGTGCAAATTTTATTGCAACAGGCAAATTTGACCTTGGCGGATTGTTCGGCCATTGCCTTTGGCGCAGGGCCAGGTTCCTTTACGGGGGTGCGCACTGCGTGCGGGCTGGCGCAAGGTTTGGCGTTTGGCTTGAATTTGCCTGTCTTGCCCATTAGCACTTTATTGGCTTTGGCCCAGGCGTATCGGGAACAGGCCGGTGTTGCGTCGGTCATGCCGATACTGGATGCACGCATGGGTGAGGTGTATTGGGCGCGCTATTTATTCGATCAAGTTGAGCAGGTTTGGCACGAGATTGTGCCGCCGACCTTATCCAAACCGATGGATGTTTGCCTTGATGTGAATCTTGGCGATGTGGCAATTTGCGGCAATGGCGCACTGTTGTGCGCTGCCGCGCTGCTTAAGCAAACTGAGAAAACTAATCAAGCTGATCAAGCTGATCAAGCTGCGCAACCAATATTGCCCGACGCTGCCCAGATTGCACAATTAGGCGCATTGGCTTTTGCCGCAGGGTTGGGCTTGGATGCGGCGCTGGCGCAGCCAGTCTATTTGCGCAATAAAGTGGCGCAAACCACGGCAGAACGATTACAGATCAAGGCGGCATTATGAATTTTGAACGGATGCAAGCCGATGATGTGGCCGAAGTGTTGGCCATTGAACAGGCGGTTTTTCCGCACCCATGGAGCCGGGGGAATTTTCTTGATTCTCTGGCCAGTGGCTATGAAGCCTGG
>CAMBDR010000009.1 GCA_945864765.1 Janthinobacterium lividum
GGGGAATTGCCAATGTGAGCACAAACGAAATCAGGATTGGACAGGTCGCGCAGATCGTTGGCCATCAAACCACGTGGGAACTGCAAATAGCCTTCCAGTTGCACTGCAACCTCTTCGTGATTTGAGTGCAGTACCGCACCAGGAATCACCAATGGGCAATTCCAACTTTCCTGCCCTTCCCCACCGTGTTCCGGGGTCACCGTCAGCTCACGTTGTCCCATGGCAAAGCGGCTCAGCATTTCAGCCGCTTGTCGAATACTCAAGGTGCCCAGGAGGCAGGCACCGACCAATACCCCGGTGCCTTCGGCGATCACCGCAGTCGGTTCGATTTCCGCCGCCATGATCATCCGGCCCAGTGCGTATTGCACCGCAAACGAGTACAGCAATTCATCAAGGTGATGCTGGGTCAGGGTATTGCCTTGCTCCATGGCCTGACTGTAGCGGTCTTTGCACAGATCACAAATTTGCTGCAACTGCGGGAAGCGCGCGACCAGCACATCAATGTCTTCACCATTCATCGGGCTCACGCCATCCAGAGTGAGATAGAACTGCGGCGTCTGCTTCGGATTACTCCGCCCGGAAACAATCCCCGGTTCGGCACGGCCGTTGGCCACGGCATCGAGCTTGGCCAGCAAGTCACTGCGATCACGCACCTGGAAGGTCGCTTTGAATGACAGATCACGCTGGCCGCTGTTCATCGCGGCGCATACCTGGGCCGCTTCGACTTCCGGATGACGCGTCAGGTACTCGGTCAGGCGCGAGGCGACTTCCTGCAACACTTTTTGGGTACGCCCTGTGAGGATCAGTAGATTCGACTCCTGACCAGGGAGACTCGTACGTTGTTCGTGTATATCAGGAGCCTGTTCCAGCACCACATGACAGTTGGTGCCACCAAAGCCGAACGAGTTGACGCCCGCCCGTAGCGGGTGTTCGCCCGGAATCCATGGATGCGGTTCACCTGCCACCACATAGAACGGTGAATGTTCGAAATCAACGTGCGAATTGGGCTCGGTGAAGCCGACCGTTGGTGGAATCATGCGGTGCTGCATCGCCATCAATACCTTCATCAAACTTGGCAAACTGGAGCCGGACAAACTATGGCCGACCGATGATTTGAGCGAACCGATACCGCAAAACTGGTTACGGTCGGTGAACTTACGAAACGCCTGAGTCATGCCATCAACCTCGACCGGATCACCCAGCGGCGTGCCAGTGCCGTGACACTCGATATAGCTGATGCTTTCCGGCGTGACCCCGGCATTGTGATACGCCTTGCGCATGGCATCGGCCTGGCCTCGTGGATTGGGTGCAGTAATGCCGTTGGAATGTCCATCGTTGTTGATGGCCGAACCTTTGACCACGCCATGAATAAAGTCGCCATCGCGCACCGCATCTTTCAATGGTTTGAGCACCACCGACGAAATGCCTTCGCCCAGTACCAAGCCATTCGCTTTCTGGTCGAACGGTATGCATTGGCCAGTGGGCGAGAGTGCGCCAACCCGGCTCAAAAAGACAAACGGGATGTCGTTGCCGATCAGGTAAACACCCCCGGCAATGGCCATCTTGGATTCCCCCGTGCGCAGGCTCTCACACGCCAAATGCAGGGCCACCAGTGATGATGAGCAGGCAGTATTGACGATCAAACTTGGCCCCCGCAGATCAAGCCAATGGCTAACCCGCGCAGCAATTTCGTTCAAGCCATTACCGGCAATGGCGTCCGATGTCAGCTCCGCCGGATGCATCACATCCAGTAGCGTGCCCAGCATCTCATCACGTGCCTGTTGCGGCAACGCAGCGAACCATGGTGCCGCATTCAGACGACCAAGCAGGGCATTGTAGCGCAGCGAGGTAATGAAGTGATCGGCGTAATGATTTTGCTCACAGCCAACGAAGATGCCAATTTCACGGGTGCGGAATTCGCCCCCATAACCGGATTGTTGCAAGGATTCCCAAGCCACTTCCATGAACAGTCTTTGCTGTGGGTCCATCACTTGGGCTTCGCGTGGTGACACACCGAAAAACAATGGGTCGAAATCATCAGGCCGCGCAAGAAATGCCCCCCACTTCGAATAGCTGCGATGTGGAATTTTGGTATCGGGACTGAAGTAGTCATTTACCAACCAACGATCCTCAGGCACCTCGCGAATTTGCGAACGTCCTTCAATCAACATATCCCAAAATTGCTCCGGCGTGTCGGCACCAGGGATGCGGCATGCCATACCGATAATGGCGATATCGTGGTCGCGGAACTGCTGTGCATTCGCATTTGGCGCATCAAAACGCAAGGCAGTGCGTGGCATAATCGGTGCAGTCCATACCGGCGCAGCTTCTACCGGACGCACTTGTTCGCGCAAATATTCAGCCAATGAAGCGACCGTTTGATGTTCAAACAAGAGCGTTGGCGGTAACCGGATGTTGGCGATTGCACCGAGGCGTTCGGCCAACTTGACTGCGGCTACCGAATCAAGTCCCAAATCATGGAAATTACGATACATGTCTACCTGCGCCGGTACCACCTTGAGGAACTCGGCCACAATTGTTTGCACCGTCAGGTTCCAGTTTTGAAACGGCGACGCAACCACCGGACGCGGCGCTTCAACAGCACGCACCGCTGGCACGGGGCTACCCACCGCCGCAGCGACACGAATCGGCGTGGCGGCGAGCGGCACTGGCGCTACTGGTTCCGGGGCCAGCGACAATTCGGCCTTACCGCTGGAGAGGCGATAGATATCGCGCTCAAATGGATAGGTTGGCAGCGTAATGCGGTTGGTCGCAAAATCGGCATCGTAGGCTTCCCAATCCAGATTGATGCCTTGGCTATACAGTGAGCCAACGCAGGCCAGCAGACAATCAAGACCTTCGCGCCGCCGATCCATTGCAGGCAACACATGCACCGAACGTCCATTGAGCAATGCTCGGGTCAGGTTCGACAGGATTTTGTCCGGGCCACATTCCACAAACACCGAAATTCCTTTTTCCGCAATGTGCTGCACACTTTGCTCAAAGCAAACCGGCACCAATACATGCTCACGCCAATACGCAGCGTCAAGCGGGGTGTCGCTAATCCATTGCGCATTCAAGTTCGAAACGATGGGAATCTTTGGCGCGGAGAATTTGACTTCAGCCAGCACGGCGCTGAAGTCATCAAGCATCGGTTCCAGCATGGGCGGATGGAAGGCGTGCGACACTTGCAATTGGCGGCAGCTTTTCCCCATCGTCGTCACACGTGCCTGAAATTGCGCGAGCGCCTCCAGTTCACCGGATACCACTTGATGGTTGCCATTATGTGCTGCAAACCACAGGCGGCCCGCGAATGATGTAACCAGGGGCTGCAACTCTTCACGCGAAGCAAACACGGCTGCCATACCACCACCCGCAGGCAAAGCATGCATCAAACGCCCCCTGGCCGCAATAATCTTGGTTGCGTCGGCCAGACTCATGACGCCTGCCAGACAGGCAGCAGCATACTCACCCACACTATGGCCGAGCATACAGGCCGGACGCACGCCCCAGTCCAGCAACATACGACCCAATGCGTAGTCAATCGTGAACATGAGCGGTTGCGTGACATTGGTTTGCGCCAGCAAAGAATCGTGACTATCATGATCATACAGGCAGGCCAGCAGCGGCTTTTCCAAATACGGGTCAAAATAACTCGCACACTCATCGACCACCCTACGGAACAACGGCAGCGCCTCATACAGGCTACGTCCCATGCCCGGGTATTGCGCGCCCTGGCCAGTGAACATCAGTGCTACGGCCGGTTCTATCAACGAGGGCAGTGCTGTGATGTGTTCAATTTGCTCCAGTTTATCGGCCAAATTTTCGGTTGTGTCGGCCACCACCGAAAATCTGTGCAAAAAGTGCCGCCGACCGATGTGCTCCGAATAGCAAACATTGGCCAATGACACGTTGGGGGTGTGGCGCAAATAAGCCGCCAGTTCGATGGCACGACGACGGGCTGCCGCATCACTGCGTGCCGACAAACACAGCAAATGCAAGGGCCGCGCATCTTGCTCCACAGCTATAGCTGGCACCACCTGTGGGCTTTCCTCCAGCACCATATGGCAATTGGTGCCGCCAAAGCCAAACGAATTAATGGCGGCGCGCCGCGGCGTATTCTCCGGCGTATCCCACGCCTTGGTTTCGCCCAATAGCAAAAATGGCGTTTCGGCGAAGTTGATCTCCGGATTGGGTTGAGACAGATGAATGCTCGGCGGCATTTGGCGGTGTTGTAGCGCCAAGACCATTTTAATCAAACCAGCAATACCGGCTGCGGCCAACAGATGGCCAATATTGGCTTTCACCGAGCCAATTGCGCATTCGGTTTTCTGTGCCCCGTGTTCGGCAAAGGCGAGTGCCAATGCCCGCACTTCGCTGGGGTCACCAATGGCAGTACCGGTTCCGTGCGCCTCGACGTACTGAATGTCGCAGGCATTGATTTTACCGTCGCGATAAGCGTCGGAGATGGCAATGCGTTGCCCATCCGGATTGGGTGCCATCACGCCGAGCGAACGGCCATCATTATTGACCACCGAGCGTTTGATAACCCCCAACACTTCATCGCCATCGGCCAAGGCACGCGCCAATGGTTTCAGCAGCACCGCGCCCAAGCCTTCACCGGGCACAAAACCATCCGCACTGGCGTCGAATACTTTACAACGTCCCGATGGCGAGAGCGTATTGGCACGGGCAAACAATTGATACGGGGTTGGCGTCAGGTTCAAATTCACACCGCCTGCAATCGCCATTTCGCATTCGCCGCGACGAATGCTGTCGCAGGCCAGATGGACTGCGACCAAGGACGACGAGCATGCCGTATCGATGGTCATGCTTGGCCCTTTCAGGTTCAGCATGTGCGAAGTACGGGCAGCGATCATGTTCAACAAATTACTGACAGCGGTATTGGGCGGCAATTCGCTGTCACCGAAGCGCGCTTTCCACTCGGCCACCAAGGCATCTTGCTGAGCCAGCGACAGCTTGCCAAAGCTCTCAAAGCGACGCAAGCGCATCAAGTCCAGTGCATGCACATGATGCTCAAAATAATTGTTATGGCTGGCACCAGCAAACACACCGATGCGGCGGCCATCACTACGCGGCCCGGAATACCCGGCGCGCTCCATTACCTGCCATGAGATTTGCAGAAACAGGCGTTGTTGCGGGTCCATGACCATTGCTTCTTCTTTGCTGATCTGGAAGAACTCGGCATCGAAGGCATAAGCGTCTTCAATGAAACCGCCCCAGCGAGAATTAGTCTTGCCCGGTTCGGATTGGCCTTCCTTATAGTACAAATCAGGGTTCCAGCGGTCAGCTGGTACTTCGGTGATGGAGTCCGTACCCGTGGTCAAGTTATGCCAAAATGCCTCCGGCGTATTGGCCCCGGGAAAACGACAGGCGACGGCAATAATTGCGATGTCTTCGCCTTGGGTCAATGGCACCACGGCAATCTCTTCGGGCGCGCTTTCAGGAACCTTGGCTGGTTGACTTAAATGATTCTCGATATAGTCTGCCATCTCGTGGATGGTTCGGCATTGCAATAAGAATTCATGAGTCAATTCGGTTTCAAATTCTCGCTCCAGTTGCCCCAGAATCTGAACTGCCTTGAGCGAGGTGCCGCCCAATGAGAAAAATGGCTTATCAATCGGCAATTGTGCTGGCTCACGACTTAATGATTCAGCCCAGATCTTGCGGATTCGTTCCTGAGCAATCGACAAACCACTTTCTTCCTCGGCGATTTGGCTAACCTCATTGAGCAACTGCTGCGCCGTGAACGTGGTTGCGGCAAATTCACCCTCGCGGAATGAATTTAATAATTGGAAACGCTGCAGCTTACCACTGGTGGTGCGTGGCACCGATTTAACCTGCACCACGTAGTCAAGAGGAATGGCGAACTCAACATTAATATGGCTCCATAATTGTGCCAAAATCTGGGTTGCTGTGAATGGGCTGGAAGCTGGGCGACGTATCGCGACAAACAAGACCACTTGCTCACGTCCCAGTGCGGCATCATGCCAACCACAGACCACCACCCGGCCCGATTGCACACCTTTGATTTCTTCCGCACGAAACTCGATGTCGTGGGCAAAAAACTTTTGCCCGTTGATAAAAATAATATCCTTGGCACGTCCGGTAATACTCAACCGGGCCGCATTGATGAAGCCCAAATCACCGGTACGCAACCAATCACCATCAAACGAATCGCGATTGGCATCGGGGTTATTGTAATAGCCTTTGGTGACGTTATCGCCACGAATCTGGACGTGGCCGATGATGCCTTCCTGCACCGTTTCGCCATCGTCATTGACAACCCGAATCTCGCAGCTTGGCACCGGGCTACCCTCGTCCACAATCAGCACGGCCGATTCGCTTTCGTTGCCGATTTCCAATTGGCCACCCGCAGCCAGCAAGCTGCGCTCCACCGGATGCACCATTGGCTCGGTATTGAGCGGCGGAAAAGATACCGCCAGACTGGCTTCGGCCATACCATACACCGGGAACATGGCGCTGGCAACCAGTCCGGTCGGTGCCAATGTTTCCATGAATTCCCGCATGACCGCGACCGCAATCGGTTCAGCGCCGTTGAAAATCAGGCGCACGCACTTCAGGTCGAGTGCATTGATGTGTGATTCCTGGATTTTCCCCAACAGCAGACGATAGCCAAAATTGGGGGAACCGGTAAAGGTAGCACGATGCTGTGCAATTTTCTCCAACCACACCAGAGGGCGTTGCGCAAACTTGAAAGGGGAAATATTGACTTGATCAACCTTGGCTGCAACCGGCGTCAAATGAAAGCCGATCAAACCCATATCATGGCTATACGGCATCCAACTCAGGAACGATTCCCCTGGCACAATTTCCATACGGGTGATAATTGCCTCGACATTGGTGATCAGGTTGCGATGGCTCAGCATGACGCCTTTGGGCTTGCCGGTACTGCCGGAACTATACTGAATAAAGGCCAGTGCATCGCCATGGGTTGGGGTATATTCGCCAGAACTGCCATGTTCATCAAGTTGGGAGGGTGTGAGTACCTGCATGCCTTCAATGCCCAGCAATTGCTCCAACTCGCTCAGGCGTTCGCTAAAGCGCTGCTCACTTAACAATGGCGGCTTATCCAACTGCTCCCAGATACCCTGTAACTTGGTCAGGGAATTATTCACCTGCACAAAGGAAGTCGGATAGGCCATCGGCACCGCAACGATCCCACCCAACATACAAGCCCAAAAACTGATAACAAAATCAATGCCGCCATTAAATACCAATAGCACCGGTGTTCCGGCAGCAAAGCCCGCCGCACGCAATCCTGCCAACCGGATTTCGGCGCGTGTCAATACTTCGGCATAAGACAATCGAACTTCGCTTTCATCATCCTGGACAAACACGATCCCACGCAATGGGTCCGCTGCTGCATCAATCAAAAACTGGGCGAGTGAGCCGTTCGCATCTAATTGGCCAGCCACTGGCTCGGCTACAATATGGGAAAAATTAGCGAGCACGGGAGCGCGTCGAGCCTTAGTTGCCGATTTTGATTTTTTCATTACCATATTTTCTCCTGGATAAGTAAATAACGCACCTGGCATCCACCGCTCAGCATTTCAGGCGACGGGATAGGAAAGCGGTCGAAGGATCTCAGCTTCGATAACCGCTTCCCGGGTATTTTCCTACGAACGCCCTGCCGCAAGCTTTTTTCTGGCTCGGCGTTCTTCAAGCTTGGTATCTATCGAATAAAGCAGCGCGGGTGTCAAGCTCAAATCGGCCGCTAACGCAAGCACGATAACCATACTGATCAAAATACCGAAATAGACGTTGGGCTGAAAGTCGGCCCCCAAAAACACCAAAAATGAACACATCAAAGTGAGTGTTGTTGCCGCTGCCGGTGTGCCGATATGGGCCATCGTATCAATCGCCGACTTATCGGGTGGTCTGCCTTCACGTCGATATTTGAAGTAATGAGATAGCAGATGCACCGTATCATCGATCGCGATACCAAGTCCCAATGCAGCGACCATCAGTGTACCAACGTCAAGCATAATGCCGAAGGCACCCATCATACCGAGCACCATGATCAGTGGGCCGACGTTGGCAAACACGCTGACCACGGTCGCAGTAAAGGTCCGAAACATCAAAAACAACAGCGGCAAAATCGTCAGGACGTCGAAGCCCAGCGACGATATCAGGCTTTGGGTAATATTGTTACCCATATTGGTATAAAGCACGTCACGCCCGGTAAATTCAATGGTGGCATGGGTCAAATTCTGTTTTGCCCAAGCACTGATTTTATCGATATTGCCGCGACTGACCTGGGTCGATACCAACGGACGCACCACCGTGATCCGCGACGCGGAACTGGCAATGTTCATACGATCATTAATATCCTGCCCGACAGGCACCGACAAGCTGTATAGCAGCAGATATTGCGCAATTTCTTCGGATTTGTCTGGTACCACATGAAATGCCGGATCATCAGCGTGCATTGAGCGGTTAATGTTACGCACAATCGTAGACAGAGAATACACGTTACGGAAATTACCGGGCGCTTCAGTTTCCAAATAGCGGCTAAACTTATCCAGATCCTTCATATATTCCACTGTTTTAACCGAGTCGTTACCTTTACCACGCACCACTATCTCGTACACCGCACCACCGGAGCCACGCGTTTCAACAAAATTGATCGCATCACGGAACCAATAGCCAGTTTTGAAGTAGAGCACAGGATTCGAGTCAACCACCAGTTGCGGCACAAACAAGGCGAACAGTGCTGTCGCCGCAACCCAGACCAGAATCACCTTCTTGGCATTGGCCACAGCAAAAGCACCCATGCGCTGGAACAATCCCGACAAGTCAAACCGTACCGACAATGAACGCCGGGCGTGTTTTGGATAAAAACTCAGCAACGCTGGCACGACGGTCAGCGATAACATTGTCAGTACCACCGAACCAACGCAGGCGACAAAACCGAGTCGCGTGATCGGCACCACATTACCGACCATAAAGGATGCAAACCCCAGTGCGGTTGCAATATTGGTGAGGATGATGGGCACCAAATTATCTTCTAACGCATATCGGGCAGCATCTGGCGAACTCATGTTTTTGGCCTTCGCATCCAGGAAGGTTGAGAGCAAATGCATGACAGTGGCAACAGTCATACCGAGCAACAACTGCGGCGAAGAGGCGGTCACGGCATTGAGCTTAAAGTCAAGCAAACCATTGATGCCCATCGTCACCAGGATGGTTGCAATACCAATCAGCAACGGAATCACCATGGCCCAAACAGAAAAGAACATGACACCCAGAATAATAATCATCACCAGCAACAGGATTGGCATCAAACGTCCGACATCAGTCTGCGCAACCTGATCAAATGCTTCGTCGGTAATTGGCCCACCAGCAATGTGATATTTATAACCGCTGATCTTGGACTCATCGGCCAGGATTTTAGATAACTGCTTATACACATCCGCCGGTAATATCTTCACTACCAGGTTGGGCGCGAATTTCCCCCTGATTACGGCAACTTGCCTGTTGGTACTGATGAGCGCACCAATAATCAGCGGCTCTTTGTTGATGTAATCGGTTGCGCTACGCAATCTTTCGTCATCGATCGGCTTGTCGGTAGGGAACAGATCTTCCACCGAAATGCCACTCTCAACCGCACGCGTGGCCTGGAAGTTGCTCAGTGAATCGACGCGAATCACACCTTGCACCTTCCACAATTGCTCGGTCAAGCGCTGGATTGATTCAACCGCCGGTTTTCGCAGAATGCCTTTTTCATCTTCAAACGCGACCACAAAGGTATCATCATTGCCGAATTCCCGGATAAATTTATCGTAACTTGCAAGGTAGGGATCATCTTCTTCAAACCATATCCGATAGTTGGCATCGAACGAGATTCGAGAAACAAAGGTGGACATAAAAACCACTGCGAGCGTCATCACAATCAGAACCGGAATGCGGTAATTGATGACCCAAGCGGCATATTTTGAAACGAAATTATCGATTTTCATAGGGAGCCAATTCAAAAGTTGTTCCTGAAAAATACATGTAAAGCCCCGGTCTTCCTTTCTGCATAACGAGGGCCGGGGAAATAGTCACGCGTAGAGGTAAAGCGTATTCCTGCGACAGTGTTTTCGGTCGGACTGGCAATGTATTCAGCACGGTAGACACGGGCCTGACGTTGATCCAGATCCCAAAAGAAACCCACGTCTAGCTGTTGCTTGTACTGATCATTCAAGGTCCAACGTATTGCTCCAAAAAGATCATTCTGAGTCAGTTCGAGTTTTCTCACATTACTGGAACTGGCCAAATATTCGGTAAAGAACGTCAGATCAGAATGTTTCCACGCAGAACTAATCGTGTATTCAGCACCTAATGCATACAACAGTGCGCGGCGGTTGCCTTCCTGTTTCGTGGTACGGTAAGAAAATTCTCCTTTCAGCAGTAGATCTTTAACGGTCTTGGTCACTTCCAGGGCCAGACGTTGTGCACGATAAGTTCGTCCAACCCGAGCATCTCGGGTCGAATTAAATCCGAAGATCGCATTGCGTTCAAGACCATTGAAAAAACTGACCCCAAAATCAAAGCCATCGGCATTCTTAAAATACCGTGCCGCCCATTGATTGTCGTGCCGCCCCGAATCGGGAAAAATAACAGGCAAACCGCCACTAATACTGTAAAAAGAATGTGGCCCTGTAAAACGGGATGGCTGAAAAAATGGTAGCCAATAGAAGCTTAACTCGGCGTTCTCAAAGCGCCTGCGCAACCGCACTGCCGGCGTACCAATTTTGAGCGGTTCCACCAGATCTTCTTCGTAATCACGTGGATTAACGATGTCAATCGGACTAATGCTTTCCACGCTCCCCCAGACGACCAACTGATTACCAACACGAATATCCCATTGCGGCGTAGCGTACTGCACCCACAACTCGTCGAATCGGGCCACATCACGATCATCGTTATAGGAATCCCTGCGCAAAAAACCGCGTGCGGCAAACGTCAATGCGGAATTGGCCTTGTACGATGCCTCCAACTGCAGCTTATAGGCGAGTTCCTTATCGGTTTGCTGCTTGTTTGCCGCAAAAACCGGGTAGGCATTATATTCGGCTTCCACAAATCCACGCGAGGTGAATTGTGCGAAGGCGAGCGAACCCGTCAGCAAACCCGCAGCCGCAACAGTAACCCTGATTGCAGTACGTTTTTGATGTACGCGATCTTTTTTGGTAACCATGATTGACGCCCCTACTCTGTAGCCGTAAGTTCTTGGACGCTGAATTTACTTTCAGGCAATTTGACTTTCACTTTTACATCTTCAAACAAGAGTGTTGAATATTTGTTGGTTTGCACATTTTTAACGGTGATTTTCTTAACCCGCCAATAACCTTCATACAATGTATGGCCTTCCATTTTCCGCTGCTTGAGCAAATCACCCTTGCGGTCGTAATAATCGGATTTTAACTCTTGCAGATTACTTTTCATACGCCATCTGATCACCTTGGAATAGCCTGAGGATTTGCTTTTTGGAATCCGCTCGATGACATAACAATCCTTGCCATCGACTTCCTCGTCGCCGAGATAACGTGGAACATATTTGTCAATCTGGCGCACCACCAGATCTTCATACGAAAATTCCGATCCGACGAAAGAACCACTTTGATTCGATGACGCGATCCGCTTGACGCGTTTAATCGACGGCAGGAAAAGCCATTGATCATCATCGCCATCACCTTGCTCGTGCGTCAACAACCTTGTACCTTTCAGATCGGCAGGATGGGTGAAGCTCAACAATGTTTTATCACGCTTGGCGGTGAGGCCTTCAAACGCTTCATAGGTCACTTTGCGAATCGATTCCTCACCCTGTGCATTACCCAAGACCAGCGTCATTGAACGGGATTCACCAATAAAGCCGCTTTGCATTTTATCTTGCTTGACTTCGATATCAAGACCAGTCAGGGATGAATCGGGCGGACGAATTGCAGCACCGGCAAAAAGAGGTGCAGCCAACATGGCTGCAAAAATAAATTTAGTCATCATACTCAAGCTCCTGTTTCTTGATAGGGATTTAAAAAATAAAACTTACTATTATTGCAAGACCCGGCAATTCGATTAGTGATTGCCTTAAGAGTTCGTCCACCACCCACTTCGATAAAATGGTGTACGCCATGCTGCAACACCATGTTGGAAATCGCCGCCTGCCAAAGCACCGGAAGGTAAATCTGCTCGGCCAAGCCTTTACGCAAACGCTCTGGATAATATTCAAGATTGCCCGTGGCGCTAGCGTACACCGCGACGCTCGGAGGGCAAAACTCAATCTGGTCAAGGTAGATTTTAATTTCTTCCGAGGCCTGCTTTGCACGCATGCTATGCCAAGCACCTTCCACGTCAAGAGGAAATACGCTCGCCCCGTGGGCCTGCGCCTGATGCTCAACCCTCAATACCAAACTTTCTTCCCCCACAATGGTCAGATGATCGTGTGCATTATAGCCTGCCACTTCGATTGAACCATCTCGCGCTGCATCGAGAACCATGTGTTGAACTATCTCCTCCGATATACCAAAAATAGCAACCATCTTCCCCGGCATTTGACGCGCGGCCTCATGAAGAATACGGCCACGCACTGCAGCAATGTGTAACGCATTTTCGCGGCTGATTACTTCACTGCAATACAGCGCAGCAGTCTCGCCAGCACTATATCCGGCTACGCAGTGTGGGCGAATCCCTTTTAACCTTAACAACGCAATATAGGACAAGGAAAATGCGACCAACAACGGTTCCAACACTGCACAATTGCGCAAACAAGCTGCACTCCCATCAACACTGATTTCGCGTAGTGGCTGTCCGCTAATAGCCTCGGCCTCTTCAAAAATCGGCCTGATCACTGGCGATATTCCGAAAAATCCCCTACCCATGCCGGGGTATTGCGACCCCTGCCCAGGAAATAACCAGCCACTATTTTCACTGAAATATTTACTCAAAAGAGTACCTTGTCGATGTTTAATTCATCCGTGTTACCAGGTTGCCATGCAATTTCCATACGATGCAATCCACCTCCAAAGAAGTTAAAGTTGGACAGCCAATCTATCCCAAGACACGCTTTACTTCCGCATTGCGAATACAACACCATCTCAAAAATAGACTCAAGCAGCATTAAAGCACATTAAGCCATACTCTAAAATAACCAAGACAGCAAATCATTACATACCGAGGGCACCCTCTATAATTTATCAACACAGTACCTCTGGATGAAGCCTTGCCTTTCAAAGCCCGGAACCTGAACAGCTTACCAGATTGAGTTTTTTCAGCCCAACACTTATTCATATTTTTAATGAAATCATGATGCTTATATTACTAATATTTTAATCACACAACGCGAAATTCAAAAAATTGCAGCAATAACAATAATTATCAACCTATCCAAAAAAACATCCATTTAAAACGTAATACATCATATATAGAAAATCTTTAACCCCAATTTTCAACAGATATCCTGTGATGCGAAACAATAATATCGACTAAAAAAATACATTATAGATTGCCCTATAGTTAAACAATTCATCTAAGTGGCGTGAATTTTTTATCCATCACGCCATGACAGAGCCGGACATAGTGTTTTTTTCCAACAACCTTGCCGCCAACCGCCGCCTCCCCCCTACATCCTGACGGTGAGCTCAAAGCCAACAGCGCGCCCTGGCGTAACTGAAGCAAACGGCGTGCCAAATACGGCAGTGATGTTACTGACATTATAGACATAGCGCTTATCAAAAATATTATTAGCAAATAACGCAACACCCCAGCGCCCACGACCTTCAGTCCATCCGACCCGGCCATCAGTACGGTGTCGTGGGCCGCCGACGCTAAAGTGTGGCGTATCCAGGCAATCGCCCTGCGTCAACGATTGGCCATTGCAACGGGTTGCACCAGTGTAGGCATGTTGCAAGGTGAAATCGAGTTTGCCCATCGCCACATTGCGCAACACATAATCAAGCCCGGTGGCAGCTGAAAAACGTGGTGTACCGACCGGCTGGCGACTCAGATCCAAGCCTGTTTTATCGATATAATTATCATATTTATGATCAATATACTCAGAGTTAAAATAGAATCGCAGATTACCTGACGCTTGCCAACGTGCTTCCAAATCCAATCCTCTGGCTTGTTGATCGCTGCTGGTGATTTGATAGCTTGGCACGCCGCTATTGCTGCTGTTGGCGATCAGGTTAAGCGATTGCAGATTGGTAAATTTATAGGCAAACAGGGATGCATTGAGCAGAAATTTGTGCTCGGGGAAATAGCTCTTGATCCCAACTTCGAGATTGACGACTTTTTCAGGCGCAAAGCTGCTCGCCACTGCGACCGCATTGAAACCGCCCGACTGATACCCTTTGGCAAGCGAACTGTAGAACATGAGGTCAGGAGTCGTACGATAAGTCAGCACGGCGCGCGGACTGACATCATTCCAGCTCCTATTGAACACAAGCGGCACGCTGGACGCGCCACTATTAATCAGTAACTGGTTTTGCGTCAGCAAAGCTTGAATTGCCGCAGCTTGCTCTGCTGAGATGGCACCAGCTTGTACCAAGCCGGGGAAAAAACCAAGCTCATTGAGCGTGGCAAGCGTTGTGTCGAGCGTATCGGCGATGCGGTTTGGCGCGTACCAACTAAATTGTTTATCATCATGAGTGAAACGGATGCCCGTGGTCAAATCGAGCTTGGGCGACATGTGCCAGATCACGTCGCCATAGGCCGCCTGGGCCTTATAGACGCCTTTATTGATCACGCGCTCCTGCCACTGGTTGCCGAAGAAATTGACTGGAATCCCGGCCTGCTGAGCCGCTCCATTGAGGATGCTATACACCGGAAATGCCGCAACATTATTAAACAGAGTGTTTAGACTATCGGTATAGGTTGTGGGCTGATTAAGCTGATGTGCCACTTCGCGATAATAGCTCACGCCCCCCACCCAATCAGCCCGATCATTTTTACCGGACAGCTTAAATTCTTGCTGCCAAGTGGAATTACTTTCACCATTCACGGCATCCAGATAGGTATTGATACGGTTGGTTCCATCTTCCTCAATCCGATTGAACGAATTGAAGTGACGATAGGCCGTGGTTGACGTGAAGTCGGCCCAAGCCAAGGGACGTTCTACCCGTAGGCTGAGGCCGTCAAATTTTCGGGTTTCTTTGCTGCCGACCACATCATTCAATATTTTACTGTTGCGCGGATCAACAAAACTGTTTGGATTAGCGGGATAGACGGGTGTCGCACCAGGCGCTGGTGGCGCGATCAGCGACCAACTGGGGCGTCCCGCCTGATTCAGCTCTTCATGCTCCCAGGTCAGCAATACATTAGTGCGCTGGGGCGCATTCCATAGTAGCGTGGCACGGGTTCCCCAAGCATGCTCGCGGTTCAATTTTGCCCCCGTAGCGCCATCCGTGGCCTGACCATCACTTTGATTCACCACTGCGCTCACCCGTAATGACAGGTCGGCATTCAGAGGCACGTTCAAAACGCCATCGGCATAACGCAAACCATATTGCCCGAGGCGCACATGGCCATCGGTTTCAAAATCTTTGGTGGGTGCTTTCGAAATGATTGAGATTGCGCCGCCTGCGCTATTGCGCCCGAACAAGGTGCCTTGCGGCCCTTTCAGCACTTCAACACGCTCCACATCATTAAAGTTCAACAGGGAACCGCCACTTTTACCGGCATACACGCCGTCAAAATACACCCCAATCGGCGAATCGGTGCCAACCCCAAAATCGACATTGCCGACACCACGTAAAAAAATAATCGGCTGTGTCGCCAGATTGCCATCCACCTTCAGCCCAGGAATGTAAGCGCTGATCGTGCCCAGATTGGGCGCTGCAAGTTTATCAAGTTGATCGGCTCGCATCACTTGAAACGAGATTGGCACAGCTTGCGCTTGCTGCTTGCGGTTTTGCGCCGTGACCGTTACGGTTTGAATATTTTCGGTGGTTTGCTCCACGTCCAGGGCGGTGGTTTGGGCCGATACTGGCAAAGCAAGCGCAACGAAAGCGCTACCGACCGACAGGTATGACAGTGATTGCGATACTGCCACGACAATTTTTCGTCTTCTTGCTAACATATTCACTCCAAGTTATTGAGAGGTAGCGATCATACAATTCGCTTCAGGGATCAAGAATTTTTGTAATACTTTGGTATTAAATGTACCATTATTTTAGCAATAACCGAAGCTCTTTTAATCTCACGCAAGGAAGAATGCACAATAGCGTTGTTGAACGGTCAGTTTTAAGGTCGTTGCAAGCAAGAACAAGCTGGCGGCAATGTCCGACGCTACTGGCGGTCGATAGCACGGTGGTTAGCGGTGGTTAGCGGTGAGCCTTATCAATCCATTCAATCCATTTTCTTTTTCGCAGACACCCACATCGTAATGATCGCTTGAAACACCAGCTCGCCCGAGGTATCACGCACCTCCACCTTGGTTTTATGTTCGCCCACGACCGACCAATCATCCCCATCCAGCGGCGTGGCAATGGCCACCAAATCGGTGGTGGCTTTTTTCAGGTATTCCACCGTCATGCCTTTGGGAATCCAGCGGTGGCTTGCGGGCACGCTCACCTCGGTCATGGTGCCACCCGCCAATTCAGCCATATTACACATGGCGATGGCATGCACGGTGCCAAGATGATTGAGCACTGCGCGCCGCTTGGCGATGCTTATCTTGCAATAGCCCGGTTTAAGTTCCTCGAATAATGGGCGGATACTGCTGAAATACGGTGCTTTGAAACACAGCAGTTTGGAAAACGCCCATTTGCCACCGGGGGTGGATGCAAAGCGCTGCCAAAGTTTCAGGGTGTTGACTGGGTTGCTCATTTTTTCCTCAGGATAGGGTTTTAGCGATTGTATAACGAAGGTGTGCGCAGCAGCGCAAAAGCAATCAAGGGATTGAGCGCCTTGTTGGAAAAAGGTGCGCTGCCTTGGCGGCGTTTGTGCCCCCTGTGTCAGGCGCTTTCCCGAAATTCACTGTGTTGTCACAATAAACACGCACAATCCGGCCAAGAGATTGAGTTTTCTTAATGCAACACTATGAATCACACCCTTTATCAATTATTGGAATTCACAAAATGAAAAAAACATTTGCTACTTTAGCCTTGTTAAGTGCTGGTGCCACCTTTGCACAAAGCAATGTAACAGTTTATGGTCTCGTCGATGCCAGCATTGCCAACGAAAAAAACGGCGGTACGCTTGCCTCTACCCGCCTCGATAGCGGTAACCAATCCGGTTCCCGCCTGGGTTTTAAGGGCACCGAAGATTTGGGTAACGGTTTAAAAGCCAATTTTGTGTTGGAAGCGGGCTTCAATTTGGATGACGGCACCTCGGCACAAGGGGCATTATTTGGGCGGCAAGCTTATGTGGGCCTCTCGGGTGATTTTGGTGCCTTCAACCTCGGTCGGCAAAAAGCACCGATGTATGATGTGATGGATAAACTCGATCCGTTCCACATCGGCATGGCTGGCGATGCCAACCGCTTGTTTAAAACAACCGTGCGCGTCAACAATGCCATTACTTACTTCACCCCCAAAATCGATGGTTTTTACGGCAATGTAATGGTTGCCCTGGGTGAATCCCAGGTCAGCTCCAGTGCCAACAAAACCTATGGCTTGGCCTTGAACTATGATAACGGGCCACTGGAAACCGCTTTTGCCTACAACAAAACGTATGACGCAACAGGTAACGACAGCGCAAAGAAAACTTTGATCGGCGCAAACTATAATTTCGGCCCGGTCAAAGGGCATGCCGCCTATCAAAACAACAAAGGCGCAGGCACAACCGATATCCGTGTCTGGCTCTTGGGTGCAACCATTCCTGTCAGCAAACAAATGGCTGTGCTGATCGATTACACCCGCGTAACAGACCGCTTTCGTGGCAATGCCGATGCCGATCAGGTCGCCCTTGGTTTGACCTATGATTTATCCAAGCGCACCAATCTGTACACATCGTATTCCCGTACCAGCAATGATGGCGCTGCCAGGTACAATGCGGCGGTGAATGGTGCGACCGACAAATTCTTCAACGTCGGTGTGCGTCACAAGTTCTAAATCATCGCTTTAAGTTCAACCTGAACCATGTGCCGCAACTGCGGTGCATGATGGCACCACTGGCAAATAACCATGCAATTTGCTTATAGATCAAATCCCGCAGCATCACACCCCTTTCTTCCTCATACTCATCAAGCCAGCCAATGGCATTCGACCAGCTAATTGAACTTTCGCCATATGTTGACCGGATTGCTCATTTTTTTCCTCAGGATGGGGTTTTAGCGATTGTATAATGAAGCGATGCACTGAATTATTTCAGATCCGGATTTTGGCACCAACACTACCCCACATCCACAAAGAGTTAACATGAAATATAACGCGAAGCGCGCCTTGCAATTGCTACAAATTGGATCAGGAAACCAATACGCAGCTTTCAGGGAAGATCAGGAAGATGTCATCCAGGCGCTGGTGCAACAGGAGCGCCGCATCCTGCTGGTTAAAAAAACTGGCTGGGGCAAAAGCTTTGTATATTTTATTGCCACCCAACTCATGCGGGAACAAGGTGCCGGGCCAACCATTCTGATTTCGCCCCTGCTTGCCTTGATGCGCAACCAGGTTGAGGCCGCGACACGGATGGGGCTGCGCGCTGTCACCATCAATTCAAGCAATCCGGATGAATGGCAAGACATTACAGGCCAAATTGCGCGCAATGAGGTCGATATCCTGCTTATTTCACCAGAACGGCTTGCCAATCAGGAATTTATCAACACCGTGCTGGCCCCCATCGCATCCACCATCAACCTGTTGGTGGTGGATGAAGCCCACTGCATTTCGGACTGGGGCCATGATTTTCGTCCGCATTACCGCTTGCTGGAACGTATCATCCAAAACCTGCCGCCCAATCTGCGTATTCTGGCAACGACAGCCACGGCCAATCAGCGGGTGATCAATGATGTTAATGCTGTACTTAAATCAAACCGCTTGGCGTGCCTGTGTTTTCGTGGCGATTTAAATCGGCCTTCACTTACCCTGCAAACAATACGGCTACCCGGTCAAGCAGAGCGGTTGGCATGGCTGGCCGAACAACTTGCGGGATTGCAGGGTAGCGGCATCATCTACACCCTCACCGTGCGCGATGCGCTCCAGGTCGCTGCATGGTTGCAAGCAAAAGGATTCAAGGTCGAAGCCTATACTGGCCAAACAGGCGAACAACGCCCGGCATTGGAACAAGCGTTACTCAAGAATGAACTCAAGGCATTGGTCGCCACCATGT
>CAMBDR010000010.1 GCA_945864765.1 Janthinobacterium lividum
CTAACATTTTAACAAAGGTCTGCCCCTTATGGTTGATTTATCCGAAGTTTCCACGCAGAAAAATGATGTCACTGTCGTCACTTTCCCTCACTCGCCATTCAAACTACACCAACCATTTGCCCCGGCGGGTGACCAACCGGAAGCGATTGCGCAATTGGTGAGTGGCATTGAAGACGGTTTGAGTTTTCAAACCCTGCTCGGCGTCACCGGCTCCGGCAAGACCTATACCATGGCCACTGTGATCGCGCGGATGGGCCGTCCGGCGATTGTGTTTGCCCCGAATAAAACCCTGGCGGCCCAGTTGTATAGCGAATTTCGCGACTTTTTCCCGGAAAACGCGGTCGAATATTTCGTCAGTTATTACGATTATTACCAGCCCGAAGCCTATGTGCCGCAGCGCGATCTATTCATCGAAAAAGATTCTGCCGTCAACGAACATATCGAACAAATGCGTTTATCGTGTACCAAATCCCTCATGGAACGGCGTGACGTGCTGATTGTGGCAACAGTTTCTGCCATTTACGGTATTGGCAACCCGAATGAATACCATCAAATGATTTTGATTTTGCGCGTCAAAGACCGGCTGGCGCAGCGCGATATCATTGCGCGCCTGATTCAAATGCAATACACCCGCAATGAAGTCGATTTTGGCCGTGGCACGTTTCGGGTACGCGGCGATACGATTGATGTGTTTCCTGCAGAACATGCCGAACTGGCGATTCGCATCGATTGCTTTGATGATGAGATCGAGAGCTTGCAATTATTCGACCCGCTAACGGGCCGGGTCAAGCAAAAAATCCCGCGTTTTACCGTTTACCCCGGTTCGCATTACGTGACGCCACGCGCCACCGTGCTGCGCGCGATTGAAACCATCAAGCTCGAATTGCGCGAAAGACTGGAGTTTTTTCGCAACGAAAATAAACTGATCGAAGAACAACGAATCGAACAACGCACCCGCTTTGATCTGGAAATGATGCAGGAAGTGGGCTTCACCAAAGGCATTGAAAATTATTCGCGCCATTTCAGCGGGGCCTTGCCGGGCGACCCGCCGCCCACTTTGTGCGATTATCTGCCGCCCGATGCACTGATGTTTCTGGATGAATCGCATGTTTTGATCGGCCAACTCAACGCCATGTATAACGGCGACCGCGCACGCAAGGTGAATTTGGTCGATTACGGCTTCCGCCTGCCCTCAGCGCTGGATAACCGCCCGCTGCGCTTTGATGAATTTGAACGCAAAATGCGCCAAACCGTGTTTGTTTCCGCCACGCCCGCCGCCTATGAAGCCGAGCATACGGCACAAGTGGTGGAACAATTGGTGCGCCCCACTGGCCTGGTAGACCCGATCTTGCAAGTTCACCCGGCGCTGCATCAGGTTGATCACTTAATGGGGGAAATTCAAGCCCGCGTGGCGGTCAATGAGCGGGTTTTGGTCACCACCCTGACCAAGCGCATGGCCGAGCAATTGACGGAATATTTATCTGATCACGGCATCAAGGTGCGGTATTTACATAGTGATATCGAAACCGTGGAACGGGTCGAAATTTTACGCGATTTACGTTTGGGCACCTTTGATGTGTTGATTGGCATCAATTTACTGCGCGAAGGTTTGGACATACCGGAGGTATCTTTAGTGGCCATTCTGGATGCCGACAAAGAAGGCTTTTTGCGCTCCGAGCGCAGCCTGATTCAAACCATAGGTCGCGCCGCACGGAATTTGAATGGCACCGCGATTTTGTATGCCGACCGCATTACCGACTCCATGCAAAGAGCGATGGGGGAAACCGAACGCCGCCGCGCCAAGCAAATCGCCTTCAACACGCTCAATAATATTACCCCACTGGGCATCAAGAAAAATATTCGCGAGATGATCGACGGCGTGTACAGTCCGCACGAAGCCAAACAAAACCTGTTTGTCGCCCAGGAGCGCGCCGAATACCAGGTATTCAATGAAAAGCAATTAGGCAAAGAAATACCACGGTTAGAACAACAAATGCTGGAACACGCTAAAAATTTAGAATTTGAAAAGGCGGCGCAATTACGTGATCAATTACGCAACTTAAAGCAGAAAATTCTTGGCTCTGGTGGCATGGATCACATTGCCTGAAGTCACGCAACTGCCCACGCAAAAAGGCCACAATGGTAAATCAATTGCGCCTGAAGATCATTGCTTAGTGGCAAGCATAATAATTTTCTTCCTAAAATGAAATAAATGCGGTAGAATTCTGGCGCACTGGTGGAATAGGTTTGAATCATAGCCAAGTCAGAAGCTATTGATAGACTACATACCAGTCATTTTTCTAAAAAATAACTATGGGAACAAAATGAAGAAACAATCCATCGTAGCTCTATTCGCTGTTGGCGCAGCATTTGCATCAAACATGGCTTTGGCAGACACCATTACCATTAATCAAACTTTTGATTTGGACTATCCTGATGCGCAATCAGCAGGCCGTTTCACAATTAGCAGTGACAATTTTGCCAGTGTCCTGGTACGCGCTGGTGACACCGTCGAATTAAACTATACGTTTGCTCCTGGCCAGGCTTTGCAAGTAAGCAGCACGGGTGGTGCGCAATCGTTCAGCATTGGCTTGTGGCAAGACAATCCTGCATCTCCTGCCAATACCAGTATTTTCTCAATTGGCAATGCCAGCTTTAACCTCACTGGCGCACACGGCAGCTTCCCTTCCAGCGTTGCAGTAGCAGACCAAAGCTCGGGCCGTGCCCACTTGGGCGCAGCATTGAGTGGCTCCTTCCTGCCAAACGGCGGCACAGTGAACTTCACAGGTTTGCACGCCAAATTTGATGTTACCGCATTGCAAAACGGCCAGTCGTACTATAACGCTGGCTTCTTCAGCGTCACTGGCAATGCTGTTGCTGTAACTACCCCGGTTCCAGAACCAGAAACCTATGCCATGATGATCGCTGGCTTGGGCATGCTGGCTTTCTTGGCCAAGCGCCGCAAAGCAGCGTAATGTGACTGTTTAATCAAGCGTGTATTAAGCACGCATTCAGTGCCGCAATTGTGTATTCACTTTTGCGGCACTCCCATCTAAAAAATCCCCCCACTTCCAATCGCAATTCAAAGCGCTATTGATTTGTTCAGCGTGTCATGGTTTAGCGATACGTCACATCCGCGTTTTCACCCTCGCCGCCGGGTTGCCCATCCTTACCATAGGAAAGCAAATCGAAATCGCCATTGGTGCCGGGCGCACGATAGACATAGGGCTTGCTCCATGGATCAAGCGGCACCGCCTTGGATAAATACGGCCCGGCCCATTTGGTTTCATCATTCGGCTTAACCAATAATGCGGCCAAGCCTTGTTCGGTGGTCGGATAATGCCCGGTATCCAGACGATAGGTATCCAGCGCTTTACCAAACGATTCAATTTGCTGCTTGGCAACACCTCCAGAGGCTTTGCCTATCGTCGAAAAATAGCGTGGGCCAACATAGGCTGCCAGCAAGCCGATAATGACGATCACCACCAACAATTCCAGCAGCGTGAAACCAGGTGCGAGCCGTTTTGACGGCGATTTCTGGAATATGCTCACAATCACTCCTTGAATAAACAAAATCAATAAAGGATATAGCATACCCGATGCGCGCAAAAAACGGCCAAATTCAAACAACTGTGTGGGTTTTTCATTACCTGCCCCAGGCACAGCAACAAAATCTCTTTACGGGACGCAACTTTGCGGTACAGTGTAGACTATGCCATCAGGTGTTGGGTTCAGGTTCAGGCGCAGGTTCAGGCGCAGGTTCAAACGCAGGTTCAAACGCAGGTTCAACATTGATTCGACAGGAAAGTAAGCTATGGAAATGTTCGCTGACGATGCCACGGTTGCACTCCAGCAAGCGACACTCCCCGATTCGCCGGATTGGGAGGCGATTCCTGGCTTGGTCGAACACGCCTGGCATTTGCGCCAACGCAACACCCGGCAGGCATTGGAACTATGCCAGAGCGCGCAAATTTTACTCACCAGACCGTCTCAAACCGAAGTCCCAGCTCATTTTCACGTTCTGCCTGCACGTATCACCCTGATTCAAGCTGAAGCCAAATGGTTGTTTGCCGAACTGGAATTGGCCGCGCAAATGGCAAACGATGCGTTATCCGAATTCCAAAGCCATGCCGATTTCATCGGTTGTGCCGACGCCCATTGGTTGCTGGCCATGGTGGCCATTGATCAAGGCCGCCATCACGACGGCGACAGCCTGCTGGAAGCAATGGCCCACGATGCCCGGGCAGCCAATGACAGCCTGCGCCTGGATATTGCCGAAGCCGCCCTGGCGCGCTGGGCGGTGCTGCGCGACCCGCAGGCAGCGGCTGCGCGCTGGGGCCAGCGCTTTCCAGCCGATTGCAGCAAGCTGCCACGCGCCTTGGCCGCCTGGGTGGAAGATTATCACAGCCTGGTCGGCGCGCAAAAAAGTGATTTTGCCGCCTCCATTCCGCATGCGATTGCAGCCCACGAAGCCGCCCTGGCCAGCGGCCAAATGCGCCATGCGATTATTGATTGCACCAATATCGGAGAAGACTTTTTCCGCCTCAACGACCACCAAAGCGCGCTGGAATGGATGCAACTGGGCCTGGAGTTGGCGCGCAACACGGCTTGGCCGCGCAATGTCGGTGCCTGCCTGATGCATACCGCCGAAGCCATGCGCCATTTGGGCCAGCTTGATGCCGCGCAAGAGTTACTGGAGCAGGCATTGATGATGCTGGCCCCACTCTCAAATGCGCGCAGTTATGCCGTGGCACTGGGTTACATGGGCAATCTGGCACTCGACCAGGGCAATTATCGGCTCGCGCTCGACACCTTCATGCGGCTGGAACAACGAGCGGATGAATTGCAGCAGTCCGACTTTCAAATCGACGCCCGCCGCGGCCAAGCCCATGCGCTGTCGCAACTGGGTCAAACCCGGGCCGCCCTGGCGGTCGCACACGCGGCGCTCGACATTGCGCGCGACAAACAAGATGGCTATCGACAAATAGGCGTGTTACAAGTCTTATCCAGCATTCACGCACGCCAGCCCAAAGGTTTGAATCCCCGGGCCGAGGCACAAGCCGACAGCCCGGCACTGTCTTATCTGAAGCAGGCGATGGCACTGGCGGGTACGATTGAGGGCTACACCCTTCCCGGCGACTTACTCGACGCAGTGGCACGCGAATATGCCTGTGCTGGTGCCTACCAAAAAGCCTATGAAACGGCCTTGCACGCGCATAGCTCGCGCGAAAAAACCCACAGCAGCGACGCCACCAACCGCAGCCTGGCATTACAGGTAAAATATCAAACCGAGCGCGCACGCGCCGAAAGCGAGCATTTGCGCCAATTGGCTACGCTGGAAGCCAAACGGGCTGAAATATCACTGCAAACCAGTGCCACATTAAGCCATTTATCCATCATCGGCCAAGAAATCACCACGCATTTAAATACGGCCGCCGTATTTAATGCGCTAAATGGCCATATTTCCAGCATGCTCGAATCGAGTTCATTTGCCGTCTATTTGCTCGAACCCGATGGCTGCGGCTTAACCCGCGCCTTTTGCACCGAAGGCCGGCGCACCCTTCCCGTGCGCCGCATCGATATCGATGATCCGCAGGCTTGGTCGGCGCGTTGCGCACGTGAGCGGCGCGAACTCACGGCCGACTTCCAAAATCAGGATCAAGCCAATCTGGTGCCAGGCAGCCTGGCCAATTTAAGCGCCTTGTTTGCGCCACTGATTATTGGCGAGCGACTGCTGGGGGTGATGAGTGTACAAGCCACTGGCGCACACGCCTACACCGAACGGGAATGGTTGATTTTCCGCACCCTGTGCGCCTATGGCGCGATTGCACTCGATAATGCCAGCGCCTACTTGCAACTGCAACAGGCACAGGCCCAATTAGTGGCGCAAGAAAAAATGGCGGCGCTTGGCTCACTGGTCGCTGGTGTGGCGCATGAGCTCAATACCCCCATCGGCAACAGCCTGATTATCGCCAGTACCCTGCACAGCAAAAGTGATGGAATTGACGAAAAAATGCGCGCCGGTTTGATGCGCCGCTCCGACCTTGGTAGTTTTATCGAGGATACCCGCCACGGCTCCAGCCTAATCATGCGCAGCTTGCATAATGCTGTCGATTTATTAAGCAGTTTCAAACAGGTGGCCGTAGATCGCACCACCGCGCAACGCCGCGAATTTAATTTGCAACAAACCTGTAGCGAAATCGTCGCAACCATGATGAATCAAATCAAACATTCCGGGCATAGCCTGACACAAACCATTCCACCAGAAATCATACTTGACAGCTATCCCGGCCCTCTTGGACAAGTGATCACCAATCTGATCAATAATGCCTTATTGCACGCCTTTGAGGGCCGCTCGGGTGGCCAAATGGTTTTACTCGCATGGCTGCACAACGCCACGACGGTTTGCATCGAGTTCCGCGATAACGGCCACGGCATAAGCGAAAGCAATCTTGGGCGAATTTTCGATCCATTTTTCACCACAAAACTGGGGCAAGGTGGTAGCGGTTTAGGCCTGTCAATCAGCTACAATATTATCACTTCTTTACTTGGTGGTAGCATTAAGGTACATAGCACCCACACCCAAGGCTGTAGCTTTATACTTGAACTGCCACTCATTTCTCCACAGGCAGAACAATCGTAAGAGCTAAGCTGAGCTTGCTTAAATTTACCGCAAAGCGCCATTTTTAGAGTACATTATCAAGATGATAGCCGCCCAATTGATTAATTCAGGAGAACCCCAATGACTGCCGTCAGCGATGGCTTGGCACATTTAAGCAAGCTTTTCGTCGGCCAATTGCCGCGCCGGGTGGCAGATATTGCCGAACACTTTACGAATTTGTCGCAACAGAACTGGGACTTGACGCGACTTGATATACTGCACCGTCTGGTGCATGGCCTGACGGGCTCCGCTGGCACCTTTGGCTTGCCCGCCGTCAGCGATGCGGCGCAATTGCTGGAACAAGCCCTCTCCAAACACCTGGGACAAAGCACAGCGCCCAATGATTGGGGCTCGCTAGAGGCCACTTTCCAACACTTGCTCACTGTCGTAGAAACGGAACTGGGCGCACCCTCCAGTCAAATCAAGCCGACCTTTAAGCGCCCTGCCCGCTCGCCGATGATTTACGTGGTGGATGACGACAAAGAGCAATCCGAACACTTACGCCACGTTTTATTATCCGCCAATTATCAGGTACGCTGCTTTAATACGCTGGAGCAATTTCGCACCGCTTGCCAAGAAAAAGCCTGGCCCAGTGTGATCATCATGGATTTCGTCTTCCCGGAAAGCGCCAAAGCGGGTGCGCTCGCGATTGCCGAATTACGCGCCCAATGCCCACCCGATTTACCTGTCATCTTTACCTCAGTGCGCGACGACCTGGAAGCGCGGCTGATGGCCTATCGGGTTGGTGCCGTACGCTATCTGGTCAAGCCGATTTACCCAAATTTATTGCTCGAATTAATGGCCCGCCTCACCTTACGCGCGCCAACCGAACCCTATCGAGTGTTGTTGGTGGATGATGATTTATTACTGGTGCAGGCAATTAGCGCCATGTTGCGCCAGGCGGGCATGAAAGTTCGCACCGAAACCTCGGCGCTAAAAGCCACCCAGGCCTTGCCGGAATTCAACCCCGACGTGTTATTGCTCGATCTTTACATGCCCAATTTCAATGGCACCGATTTGGCCATGGTTTTGCGCGAACAAGACCAATACGCAGCCCTGCCGATTATTTTTCTCTCCACCGAAACCGATCTGGCCAAGCAAAATGTGGCGCTCAAATTAGGCGGCGATGATTTTCTGTTAAAACCGGTGCAAGCCCTACCACTGATCCAGTCAGTCAGCACCCACGCCAAACGGCGACGCGAAATTCTACAATCGAGCCACCTGGAATATCAGCGTGAGCTGGACAAAACCCAGCAAGAATTCAAAGAAAAAATCGCCCGTGAACTGGATCACGAAAAACATTTGCATGCCGACTTTATCGGCAATTTATGCGTCCCGCTACGCACGCCGCTCAATGTCATTTTAGGCTATTCGCAACTATTACAAATGAAGCATGAAGGGATTAACGAAGACCCAGAATCAGTGGCTGAGAGTGCGCGCGAAATTGCCCGTGCGGGTGGGCAGTTATTATCCACCATTAACGACTTGCTCGATCTTTCCAAAATCGATGCCAACCGGATGGAAATTCAACTCGGCCCGGTTTGGCTGGATGAAGTCTTTATCGCGATTGAATCCAACCTGATCGCAGCGGCCAAAACCAATCAGGTGAATTTAATTGTTTCACAACAAGATCGCAAAAACATCATCGTGCGGTCCGATGGCAATCGCTTGATCCAGGTTCTCAATTATTTGATCTTGTACGCCATTAAAACCTGCAGCAGCCCTCACACGGTGAGCGTAAACTGGCATATGAATACGCGCCAATCCTTGCGCATTGTGGTGCAAAGCAAGGGCGGCGCGCCGGATGCCGAGCAATGGCGGCGCATCATCCAGCGTAACTATGACGCCAACTCAGGCGACAGCCAAATTGGCCTGGTGATTGCCCACTATCTGGTGGAACACATGGATGCCAAGCTTGGGGTGGACGTGGTGTTGGATCAAGCGCTGTTTTGGATTGAATTACAGCAAATCATTGATACCGATTTACTTCATACCCACGAAACCCTGGAACCGACCTTACCCGGCAAACCCGGCAATGCCAAACGCAAAGTACTGTATATTGAAGACAGTGTCACCAACCAGCGTTTAATGCGCAAGATTTTATTGCGTCGCCCCCATTTGGTGTTGGAAGAAGCGCCCAATGCCGAAGTGGGGCTGCCGCTGGCCCGCACCTTGCAACCCGATTTGATTTTGCTCGATTTAAACCTGCCCGGCATGAGCGGCTATACCGCCTTGCCGGAATTACGGCGCATCCCTGGCCTTGAGCAAACGCCAGTTATCGCCATCACGGCCAATGCCATGAAGGGCGATGCCGAGCGCGGCTTGGGCGCAGGCTTTGCTGCTTATGTGGTCAAGCCGATCAATATCAATCGTCTGTATGCGCTGCTTGACCATATTTTGCCAGCGCCAAGCAGTTGACACCGCCGGGCCTGACCGGGCCGGGCCTACTTTATTTTCGATTCAAACTGATTTGCTGCACGGATTGCTGACGCCTGAACCAATCCTTGAGCATTTGCTCTTCATACTTGAACTCGCTGTTGCTGGTATTGGTTTTAATGGCAAAATCAAGGTCACGCAGGTCTTCCGTGCCCGATGCCAGCACATGTTGACTGGCATCTTTGATGGTGTAGCTGAACTTGATGCGTGGCCAATCGGTCTCTTTCACCACCCGCAGGTTTTGCGCCGATTGGGTCAGGTTATAACGCACTGCACCCGCCAAATCAATATCGGTCACGCTCACTTCCAACTGGTAGCCATCCGGTAGTTTTTTGCCCAAACGGGAAAATATCCGGGCAAACTCTTTCCTCACCGTTTTTTGCGCATCGGCTGGTGACTCGTCACCACTAAGAATATCGGTAAACTTCTCGACATCCACAAAAGTCACCGCGCCATCCCCGGCCAAGGCGTTTTGCGCCACACAAGGCAGCAGCAGTGCCAAGCCAACCACAATAATGGATTTCATTTCATACCCCTTTAACAATCAATCAGGAATGATTCAATCGCCCTCTTTAAAGCAATTTGATTCAAGCAAGAACGGGTGGCAAAGCTTCTTTGTTCGCCTTCCACGCTCTTTCATATTCTAACAATACGGCCAAATCATTGGCAACTTGCTGACCCAATTTCTTTGCAATCAGATGCAACATCATATCAATGCACAAACACACACCACCCCCTGTCACCAAGGTGTCTTGATCCACCAAACTCGAATGCACGACTTCTACATCAGGAAACATATTGCCCATTCGGGTTACGGGCGAAAGCTCTCCTACCACACCACGTTGACGTGTCGTTGCCTTCTTGCCGTCAAGCAACCCTGTTGCACCTAAAATCATCGCCCCGGTACACACTGCGCCGAGCACACTTTGTGCTGCTCGTTTGCGGAAAAATTCCAGCGTGTCTTCATTCTTGACATGGTCAACCCACGTTGCGCCACCAGTCATGACGATCACATCCATCTCGGGTAAATCGTCAAAACCATAATCAGCCACAATCTTAAAACCGTTAGCCAATGTCACAATGCCCGCTTTGTGCGCAAAACTGAAAATTTCAATCTGTGGCGCAATTCGCCGTGCCATGGATAGCACGCCCAAGGTTGCCACATCAATCGGTTCGACGCCATCAAAAAAGAAAATTCCGAATTTCATCATCGCCTCCAAGCCAGTAAAAGTTGCCCACGAAAACTACAGTATGTTCGGCCACTTATGTTTGGTCAAGTCAATTTCCATATTTAAGCACAAACAGCTTCAGAACAGGTATCATGCTGCACCATGAATACACATACCGCCTCCGACACACTACGCACCGAAATTGCCGCTGCGGCTGCCCGCCTGATCGCTGAAGAAGGTTTGGATTATCAAACCGCAAAACGCAAAGCGTCACAGCAAATTTTAGGCAATCACAAGCCGAAGGGAAATTACTTACCCGACAACACCGAAATTGAAGATCAGGTGCGTGAATATAATGAGGTTTTCTTTGCCGATACCCAACCCGCACGACTACGCCATTTGCGCCAGGTAGGCTTGGCATTCATGCAAGAAATTAAGCATCTCAACCCCTATATTGTTGGCGCAGTATGCAATGGCACAGCGGGCGACCATTCTGATATTCACCTGCAATTATTTGTCGATAGCACCAAAGATGTCGAAATAGATTTACTAAATCGCAACATCGACTTCACTCTCACTGAAAATCAACGTAGCAACAAAAGCAATCCACTGGAAACCTTAAGCTTTATATGGCGCAATGAAGGCATACACTTGGCGCTCTATGATCGTGTTGACCAGCGTCAACTAAGTAAAGAAGCACGCAGTGGGCGGCTTGACATGGCAGGTTTGCGCGAATTATTAGAAACCAGTTCCACAAAAGAGTCCGACGATGCACAAACGCGTTAATCACCTTATCCTGATCGCCATTGCAATCATCTTTGCAGCCCTGGGAATTTGGGCCAGCAACTCGCAACGTGGCGCTCCCCCACCATCAAGCGTCAATCCAACGCAATATTTTTTCCAAAGCGAATTCCCTGAGCCTGGCGCGGGATTACAAAAAATGTCTCAATGGAAAGGCAAGCCGATTATTATTAACTTTTGGGCCAGTTGGTGCCCACCTTGCATTCGCGAAATGCCTGAACTCTCAGAATTTTCCAAAGAAATAGGAAAACATGGCATTCAAGTTATTGGACTGGGGGTAGATAGTGACGACCATATCACCGAATTTATAAAACAACACCCGGTTGGCTACCCCATCTATGTAACAGGTATCACAGGCACCGAATTATCACGGCAACTTGGCAATGAAACAGGCGGCTTGCCATTTACAGTTCTTATTGGATTAGATGGAAAGATAAAGCATACCTATTTAGGACTCTTAAATTTTAAACAATTAAGAATTGATGTGGCCCCATTTTTCAAATAAAGTGTAAGTTTATCTTGCCAAAGAATGTGGTTTGGCTGCAAAATGCGCTCTTCGTCGCCAAACTGGTTTTAATTTTCATGACAAAACACATCCTCTTACTTAACGGGCCTAATTTAAATTTACTCGGAAAGCGTGAGCCGGAAGTGTATGGTGCCACCACCTTGGCTGATATTGAACAAGCCGCCATGCAGCAAACGAATGCAGCAGGCTGGGCTTTAAGCACCTTTCAAAGCAATCATGAAGGCGCATTAATTGACCGCATTCATGCAGCCAAAACGGACTTGGTCAGCGCTATCGTGATTAATCCGGGTGGATTAACCCATACCAGTGTTGCCTTGCGGGATGCTTTGGTTGCGGTTTCACTACCATTTATTGAGGTACACCTGTCGAACATTCATCAGCGAGAAGAGTTTCGCCATTTTTCTTACCTTTCAGCCAAGGCAGTGGGGGTAATTTGCGGCTTGGGCAGTGAAAGCTATCGATTAGCAATAGACTTTTTCCTGAAAAACAGGTAACCTCCATCAATATTCGACTATTTTCGCTGTTCGGAGACGAATTTCAGGAAATTTCTGCTATCTTCTGCGAACATTAGCAAACCCGTTTTTAGCAAACCGATTTTGCAAAAACATTTTACCAGATACCTATCCAAAGGGGTTTCACATGGATCTAAGAAAACTCAAGACACTGATCGACTTGGTGGCTGAATCCGATATCGCCGAGCTGGAAGTCACCGAAGGCGAAAGCAAAGTGCGTATCGTCAAAACTCCTGCCCAGGCGCAAAACCATATGGTGATGATGCCTTCCAACCAAATGATGCCAACAAGCCAACACCATGCACCCGCTACGGCCTCAAGCGCTCCTGCGGCAGCACCTGTGGTGGTTGCACCTGCCGTAGCCAGCGGCCATGTTGTCAAGTCACCGATGGTTGGCACCTTTTACCGTTCATCCAGCCCCGGCAGCCCAGCCTTTGTTGAGATTGGTACCGCAGTAAAACCGGGCGATACGCTTTGCATTATCGAAGCGATGAAATTATTGAATGAAATCGACGCCGATAGCGCTGGCGTTGTGACACAAATTTTGGTTGAAAATGGCCAACCAGTTGAATTTGGCCAACCCTTGTTTGTCATCAGCTAATGCAAGCACCGCAAGCACCTCTGCGCCACAAAAGCGCCACATTAATTTCGTAGGTTTTAGGCCAAAATATTATGTTTGAAAAAATTCTTATCGCAAATCGTGGTGAAATTGCGCTACGTATACAACGCGCATGCCGTGAAATGGGCATCAAAACGGTGGTCGTCCACTCTGAGGCCGACCGTGAAGCGAAGTATGTCAAACTGTCCGATGAATCGGTTTGTATTGGTCCGGCACCTTCCAACCTGAGTTATTTGAATATGCCCGCCATTATCAGCGCGGCAGAAGTAACCGATGCTGAAGCAATTCATCCCGGTTATGGCTTTTTATCGGAAAATGCCGACTTCGCAGAGCGGGTCGAACAATCCGGTTTTGTATTTATTGGCCCCAGGCCGGAAACCATCCGCATGATGGGTGATAAGGTGGTCGCCAAGCAAACCATGATCAAAACTGGCGTGCCTTGCGTACCCGGCTCCGAAGGTGCGTTGCCGGATGATCCGAAAGCCATCATCCAAATCGCACGCAAGGTGGGCTACCCCATTATCATCAAAGCATCCGGTGGCGGTGGCGGTCGCGGTATGCGGGTGGTGCATACGGAAGCGGCCTTGCTCAATGCCGTCACCATGACCAAGACGGAAGCAGGTAACGCCTTTGGCAACCCCGAAGTGTATATGGAAAAATACCTGGAAAATCCACGCCATGTAGAAATCCAAGTCTTGGCCGATGAATTTAAAAGTGCCGTTTGGTTAGGCGAGCGCGATTGCTCGATGCAACGACGCCATCAAAAGGTTTTGGAAGAAGCCCCAGCACCCGGCATTGCCCGGAAATTGATCGAACGCGTGGGCGAGCGTTGCGCGGAAGCATGCCGCAAAATGGGTTATCGCGGCGCTGGCACTTTCGAGTTTTTATATGAAAATGGCGAATTTTATTTCATTGAGATGAATACCCGGGTGCAAGTTGAACATCCGGTCACCGAAATGATTACTGGCATTGATATCGTACAAGAGCAAATTCGCATTGCAGCGGGCGAGCGTTTGCGCTACCGCCAACGCGACATCCACTTTACTGGCCATGCGATTGAATGCCGCATTAACGCGGAAGACCCTTTCAAATTCACGCCATCGCCAGGCCGCATCACCAATTGGCATACCCCAGGTGGCCCCGGCATTCGGGTCGATTCGCATGCCTATAACGGTTATTATGTGCCGCCCCATTACGATTCGATGGTAGGTAAAGTGATTTCTTATGGTGCAACCCGCGAACAAGCGATACGACGCATGCAAATCGCCTTGTCGGAAATGGTGGTGGAAGGGATTTTAACCAATATTCCTTTGCACCGCGAATTAATGGTGGATGCGCGCTTTATCGAAGGTGGCACCAATATTCATTATTTGGAACACAAGCTGGCCGACAAACCCGATTTACCCAAAAAGTAAGCATGCCATGAGTTGGATAGAAATAGTCATCGAGATTGCACTCGAACAAGCTGAAGCACTGTCCGACACTTTGATGGAGCTAGATGCACTCTCGGTTTCTGTAGAAGATGCGGATGAAGGCACCGATGCAGAACAACCCTTGTTTGGCGAGCCGGGAATGGAGCCAAGCACCAGCGCATGGCAGCATAGCCGCGTGGTTGCCTTGCTCAGTGCCGAGACCGATCACGCACAACTGATGCAACAGGCAGCCGCACAACTGGGCATCACGCTGCCGAACTACCAAACCCGCAGCGTGGCAGATCAGGATTGGGTTCGTTTAACCCAATCCCAATTTGAACCGATTCCGATTGGCAAACGGATTTGGGTGGTGCCGAGTTGGCATCAAGCGCCTGACCCCGATGCGCTGATTTTGGAATTGGATCCTGGCCTGGCCTTTGGCACGGGTAGCCACCCAACCACCCGCTTATGCATGGAATGGTTGGAAGCGAATGCCAGACCCGGTGCCACGGTACTCGATTACGGTTGCGGCTCCGGTATTTTGGCCATGGTGGCAGCAAAAATGGGCGCGGCCGAAGTAATGGGGGTGGATATTGATCCGCAAGCGATTGAATCGGCACAGCAAAACGCAGAGCGCAATCATTGTAGCATTGCGTTTTACTTGCCTGACCACTTCGCCCAGGTTGCCAATGGACGGCAATTTGATACGGTGGTCGCCAATATTCTATCCAGTCCCCTCAAATTAATGGCCCCCTTGCTCGCTGGCAGGGTCACCCCCGGTGGTGCATTGGTATTATCCGGGGTATTAGCCCGCCAGGCAGAAGAAGTTGCAGCAGCTTATGCGCCATTTATTCAACTCTCGGTGTGGGCTGAACATGAAGGCTGGGTCGCATTGGCGGGCCAAATGCCGCCGCCGTTGGCAACCAGGTAATTATGGCTCTGGCGACCCGCTGCCCCCATTGTCAAACGACTTTTCGGGTCGTACATGACCAGCTTAAACTGCGTTCTGGCATGGTGCGCTGTGGTAATTGCCAGCAAATATTCAATGGCATCGAGCATTTAATCCGCGCCAATACCCCTGGTGCGCCAATCGACACAGCGGCCGCCGTTACCAACCCGGCAACGCCAGCAACATCGGCAACCTTGACGGGCGCGCCAAGCAGCCTGACAGCACCGCCGCCAATCATACTGGCCAAGCCCCCCTTGCCAGAAGTACCACCCGAGCCACCACCTGCTGCACCCATTGTTCCGCGTGAGTCGTTTGTACCAGCGCCTGCGGTATCTGCGGTATCTACGTCTACCCCGCCAGAACCACCTATTACACCACTTGAACAGCTCGAAATGCCGACTGCGGCAAGTACCGGTCAGGTTATTGGAAATCATTTTCCGGCAGAAATTCACGCCACCAGCAAAATCGAACCTCAACTCGATGAGGGGCCGTGGGAACACAAACCGACGCCACAGGAATTGGCGATGGCCATGGCCCATCACCAAGAACCCAAGCTGGATGATGAAAATCCTGTTGAAAATGGCAAAATCGATTCAACCCCAACACCCGTTGAAAACTCTTCCAGCGAAATGGAAGAGCCGAGTTTTGTTAAAGCAGGGCGTCGCCAACAAAAATGGGGGCGAATATGGTCATTATTGCAATCCACTACTTGCGTGTTATTAGTCACTCTGCTGTTAGGGCAAAGCATTTACACCTGGCGCGATATGATTGTGCTGCGCTGGCCCGCCAGCAAAGTGATGATATTCAATGCTTGTACAATATTGCAGTGCAAAATTAATTTACCAAGCCAAATTCACGCAATCGCGATTGAATTGGGCGAATTGCAAGTATTGCCACGTAATAAAAATACCTTTTCCTATTCCACCGCTTTGCGCAACCACAGCAATATGGTGCAAGCCTGGCCTCATATTGAATTAATTTTGACCGATGGCAACGATATCGCCGTGGCACGACGCGTATTTACACCAGCGGAGTATATAAGCAATTACGCCGATATCGGCAAAGGTTTTGCTCCACAATCTGACCATCCGGTCAAACTGTATTTTGAATTTCTCCAATTGAAGGCGGCCAATTATCGCGCCGAAATTTTTTATCCATAAGGTATTGAATCATGACGATGACTTCCCTGATTTGCGGCTCTTTGGCCTTTGACAGCATTATGTTATTCAACAATCGCTTTTCTGACGCCATTTTGGCCGATCAATTGCATAAGATTAACGTCTGCTTTTTAGTACCCGATATGCGCCGGGAATTTGGTGGCTGCGCTGGCAATATTGCCTATAATTTGAAGTTATTAGGCGGTGATCCGCGCATTATGGCCACGCTGGGTAGCGACGGCATCGACTATTTGGCCCGTTTGCAACAACAAAATATCGCCACCCAAAATATCACCACCATTTCTTCATCCTACACGGCACAAGCATTTATTACCACCGATGCCGATAACAACCAAATCACCGCCTTCCATCCGGGTGCCATGAATTTTGCGCACCATAATAAAATCGCCGATGCGGGCCCGGTAAAACTGGCCATTATCGCACCCGATGGCCGCGACGGCATGCTACAACACGCAACCCAGTGTGCAGACTTAAAAGTGCCCTTTATTTTCGATCCCGGCCAGGGTTTGCCGATGTTTGATGGCGATGAACTCAAGCACTTTATCGATCTGGCAACCTATGTCGCGGTCAACGATTACGAAGCGGAATTATTAATGGAACGTACCGGATTGAATCTGGATCAAATCAGTCAGCGTTTATCTGCCTTGATCGTCACCCGTGGCGAATTGGGTGCCGAGATTTTCAGCAAAGGTGAGCGCATCGATATTGCCTGTGTTACAGCCGATCGCCTGCTTGACCCAACTGGTTGTGGTGATGCCTTCCGTGCCGGTTTGATGTACGGCATCACCAACGATATGGACTGGCCGACCACGGGCCGATTGGCCAGCGTCATGGGTGCCATCAAAATCGCCCATCAAGGCGGCCAAAACCACACGCCTTCGCGCGAAGAGATCGAACAGCGCTTCCAACAGGCATTTGGCTACCGCTTTTAATGATTTGATCAGCGCCTCCATGGAATTTCACGGCCATTCAGGCGCGCAATGTATAACCTGAACAACATGTGATGAAATAGGACGCGACAGTTTACATTAACGCGTCCAATCCGCGATAGAATCAACACTCGAC
This sequence comes from Janthinobacterium lividum, assembly GCA_945864765.1. Taxonomy (GTDB): domain Bacteria; phylum Pseudomonadota; class Gammaproteobacteria; order Burkholderiales; family Burkholderiaceae_D; genus CAMBDR01. The sequence goes on from CAMBDR010000010.1 coordinate 17,329, forward strand.
TGTCCAAATTGATTTTTGCTTCCGATGCAAAAACGACAATCCTGAAGGGGTCTAGCGATGATTCGCCCGTCTGCGCTTTCAACACTATCCCTGCTCTTCGTCACCACGTCCCTACCCGTATCTTTACCCGCTAACGCCCAACAAAAAGACGACGACGAGCTGGCCGCAATCTATGGTGACAAATCCACCGTGTCCATTGCCACCGGGAACCAGCAAAACATGACACAAGCGCCCTCATCGGCCACCGTCATCACGGCACGCGACATTCAGGCATTGGGGGCCACGGATCTGAGCCAAGTGCTTGAGAGCGTACCGGGCCTGCATGTTTCGGTATCGGCAGAAGGCTATTTCTCGAAATATATTTTTCGTGGCATTACATCAGAATTTGGCCCGCAAGTGTTGATTTTGATAAACGGCCATAAAATCAACACCAATTTTCTTGGCATTCCTACCCTGGTGGCGGGTCAAATACCGGTGGCCAATATTGCGCGTATCGAAGTGATCCGTGGCCCGGGGTCGGCCTTATATGGTGCCGATGCATTTGCCGGGGTCATTAACATTCTGACCAAAACGGCCCAGGAAATCCATGGTGCCGAATTGAATGTCAGCTTGGCCAGTTTTAAAGGTCGCGATGCCTGGTTTCAATATGGTGGTAAATTGGGCGGAGTGAATAGCGCCATTTTCCTGCAAATTGGGCGCAATAATGGACAAAACAGCCAGGCTCAAGGCAGGCAGGCTGGATCACCGATCCCTGTCAGCAGCCAATCACAGCATCTCGATGCCAGAATTGATTTAAGTTATGAAAATTGGCGTCTTCGTTTTGGCTACCAGGATCGGGTAACCGGGATTGGACTGGGTTTGGCGCAAGCACTTCAACCTGATCGGGATAGCGTCCGCCTGCCGGAACAGAGGATGAATGCCGATTTGAGCTACCGAAAAAATAGCGTGCTACCTGATTTGGATCTCACGGTGGAAGCCAGCTTGTTCCAACTGAAGCAACCCAGTGTTAACCCCGGCTTCACCAATGGTGTCATTGGCAACCCCGGCCACAGCGAGCGAAACACAGCCATCGCCCTGTCCGGCTTATATAGTGCATTTCCCAAACACCGGATTCGCATGGGCTATGGACATCAACTGGAAGATTTATATAAAACTGAAGTCCAGGCCATTACCAGCAACAACGCCACCAACAATATCAGCAATATAATTTACCTGCTACCGCATAAACGCTCATTAAACTATGGCTTTATCCAGGACGAATGGAATTTCGCTAATGATTGGCATCTCACGGCAGGTATTCGCCATGATCGCTATTCTGATTTTGGTTCCACCACCAACCCGCGTCTGGCCCTGGTTTGGGATGCGGCCTATAATTTAACCTTTAAAGCGCTGCACGGCCGCGCCTTCCGCTCGCCATCGTTTGTTGAACAATATAGCACCAGCAATCCTGATACCCCGATTAACCTGTTGCTGAAACCGGAACGGATAAAAACCAACGAATTAGTTGCAGTTTGGCAAATCAACCCCACGCTGCAAACCAATTTCACGCTATTTCAATATCATGAAACCGATATTATTCAATTTATTAGTCCTCAGAGGAGTTTTCTGCCGATTGCCGCAAATACTGGCAACCAATCCGGCCGTGGCTTTGAATTCGAAGCCACCTGGGATGTGCAACGTAATTTGCGCTTGGCTGGCAACTATTCTTTTCAGCGCTCAAGAGATGATGCCAGCGGCAAAGATGCCGGTTTGGCCCCGCAGCACCATGTCTTTTTACGCGCTGATTGGCGCATTGCCTTGCTGTGGAATGTAGTTGGCAATATCAATTATGTCAGCAGCAGAGCGCGCCAACCTGGCGACCCGCGTTCCGAC
>CAMBDR010000011.1 GCA_945864765.1 Janthinobacterium lividum
AAAAGGGCGAGCATACCACACAAACCAGCACCCGGTCCTGCGGGCTAAGCGCCCCATCCAGCTTCGCTGGCCATCCCCCTATCCAGCTTCGCTGGCCATCCCTCCAAGGGAAGCCAGCAAAAAAACCTGTCAGGGTGACTGCCAAAATCATTCACCCACCACCCGCTTCGCCAACAACCGTATCGTCACCGTCGTACCTTGCCCGAGGCAGCTCTCAATCTCAATTTTTCCATGCAAACGCTGCGTCACCTGGCTATACGCCACATACAAACCCAAACCAACATGGCCATGCACGCCGCTCTTGGTGGTAAAAAATGGCTCAAATACCTTGGGTAGATGTTCTGCCGCAATGCCATGCCCATTGTCGCTGATTTCAATCACCACTTCATCCGGCTTTTCGCCATTTTGTACCGCAGTTTGCGCCTCAGTGTGCACCTCAGTTTGCACCGTCACGCGCAACACCCCGGAACGCCCCTCCACAAACGCATGGTCAACCACATTGGTTAAAATCAGCCGCAAGGCCTCGGTCAAGGCTTCCGCCACCACTTCCACCTGCAAACCCGCTTCCACTCTGGTTTCCAGCACGCTGCCACTGCGCGCCAATCTGCTACGCATCAGCACCGCCCCTTCGGTAATATATTCATTCAAATCAAAAACGGTGATTTTGTCGCGCTCCGAACTGACCGCAATCGACTTGAACATCGTCACCAGGCGCGCCGCCTTGGTCGCCGTGGTCAGCGCCAACGCCGCATATTCGGCCCCTTCGGTGACGGTGGCTTCCAATGCCGTCTTGCTCACCCGGTCGCCCGAAATTTCACTGCGCAAGCGCTCCCAGGCTTGAATCCCACCGGAAATGGCCATTAAAGCCGTGCCCAACGGGGTGTTGATTTCATGCGCAATTCCGGCCACCAGGCCACCCAGCGATGCCATTTTCTCCGATTCAATCAGGCGGGCCTGGGTTTGCTGCAAATTTTGGTGCGCCGCCGCCAGTTCGCCATGCGCGCTGGAATTGGATAAGGCGATCGCGGTGTAACTGGCCAGCACGCGCAAAAATTCAATTTGATCTTTGCTGTAGGCATCCACCTTGGGGCTTTGCGCCGAGATGCAACCGATTACCTCCCGATCCAGCACCAAGGGCAAATACACCACCGTTTCCATCGCCGCGCCCCGGCTGGGCGGCAAAATCGTGCTCACGTAGTTGAGCAAACCGCCGTGGCTGGCGGTAATTAACTCGCGCCGCTCGCGCACACACCACACTGCCGGGCGTTCATATTCACCCATGGCCAATTCGGTACAGGGCTGGCGCTGGCCGTTTTCAATTTCATACACAAAGGCAATGTGCGCGCGGGCGCGGTGGTAGATGCCGATGCAAAACACATGCGCATCCAGCCGCGCACTCACTTGCGCATACACCCGCTCGAAGGCTTGTTCAATATCGAGCGTGGCGGTTAAATCACGGCCAATTTCACCCAGTTGCAAGATGTCTTTGGTGCGCTCATCAATCAATCTTTGCAGCCGCACGCCTTCGGCCCGCAAGCGCCACACGCGCCAGCGATACGCCAGAAAAACCAGGCTACTCAAAAGCAATACAAGCAGCAACACAAACCAGCCCGTTTGCCAAAACATCGGCAACACCCGTAGCGGTATCGATAATTCATGCTCACTCCATACGCCGTTACGATTGCTACCCTGCACTTGCAGCCGATATTGGCCCGGCCATAAATTGCCATAGCTGGCGCTGCGATGCTCGGCATCGGCTTCCTGCCACGCTTTGTCGTAACCTTGCAGGCGATAACGATAACGGTTTTTCTGTGGATTGGAATAATCGAGCGCAGAAAATTCCAGTGTAAAGCTGCGCTGCTCGGGTGAGAGTTTGAGTTCGACGTTGGGCGCGCCCATGGGCCAAACTTGGCCGCCAGCCTTGAATTCGGTCACGCGCACGGGCGGCTGATCGTCCCACGGTTTGAATTGTTCCGGCGCAATCAATGCCAAGCCTTTGGTGCCGCCATACATCAGGTAACCGTCACGGGTTTTACCGTAAGAACCATTCCAGGCGGTGCCAATATCCAAACCATCAGCTTTGGATAATTCATGGACACGCATGGTTTGTGGCTCCAGCAGCCATTCGCTGGTCCAGATACGCCCCAGTTTATCTTCCAGCAAATTCGCGCCCAGTGACTTACCCGGTCGGTTAATCAGCTCGCTAATATGCTCAAAGCTGGCGGCTTTGCCCTCGCCAATCTGGCCCCCATTGCTTAAACGATCCAAACCTTGGGCGGTATCAATCCAGAGTCGGCCCAAATGATCGATCAACAAGCCGGAAACACTGTCCGAACTCAGGCTATCCGGCCGTCCCGCTTCGTTATGAAAGCCACGCAAACCTTTTGCGCCCGCTTGCCAGTACCAAAGACCAGCATCGCTGGCAATCCAGATTCGGCCCGCGCCATCTTCCACCATGGTTTCAACATAGCTTTTCATCGGCGTGCCGGCTTCGGTGGCCAGCATTTCAAAGCGTTGTTGCGCAGCTTGCCAGCGCGCCACACCGCCAGCCGTGGCTACCCATAACTGGCCGCTGCGACTGAGCAACATTTTGCGCACCTGGACATCCGGCAAACCCTCGGTGCGCTGCCACCGGCTAGCGCCCGGCGGCAAAAAAACCGCGCCGGCCTGGGTGGTGCCCGCCCACAGCGACCCATCCGGCATTTGCAAGAGCGCGCCAATATTCGCATCCGGCAATGCCAGTGCCGTACCCGGCTGCGCCCGATAACCGCCGACCAAACCGCGCTGCCGATCCAAAATATCAATCCCATTGCCCTGAGTGGCAACCAGAATTTGGCCGTTGGCCAGCTCCAGCATACTGCGCACGTCGGCATGGGAGAGGCCCAGCTGGCGCGTCTCGCTGGCTGGCGTCACACGGTGTTTTACCAAGCGAATCGCCTGATTACGCGCATTGTAGCGTTGCAAGCCGCCGCCCCAGGTGCCAATCCATAACAAGCCGGCCCGATCCAGCAGCAGCGCCCCTATCGAATCCAGCGCCAAACTACCGGGCAGCGACACATCATGGCGCAGGCGCTGCAGGGTATGGCCATCATGGGCCGAGACGATATCGATGCCGCCGCTAAAACCGAGCCAGATTTGATCCGGGCGCGGCTGGCTAATCGCTTGCAGCGCGCCATAACTGTTGCGCTCGCTTTGGCTCGCACCATAGGGCAGGTGGTGTAATTTCAGATGATTGGGCAAACGATTGGGCAAACTAATGGGCGCACTAATGGGCGCACTAATGGCCGCACTAATGGCCGCACTATCCGGTGCCAACCAGAACGCGCCTTGTTTGCGCGTGCCGATCCAGATTTTGCCATCGGCCGCTTCAAACAAGGTTTGCACTTCTTGCCCCACCAAGGAATTGGCCCCCGCCACCGCCGGGCCGATGCGCTCAAAAACCTTGCCATCGGCGCTTAGCCTTTGCAAACCGTCCGCCGTGCCCACCCATAAGCGAGCGTGGCGATCATGCAACAGGCTGAGCACTTTGTCGCTGGCCAGGCTACCCGGGTCATTGCTGCGATGCCGCAAATGGCTAAAGCCAACGCCCGCGGGTGCCCGGTAATCGAGGCCCTGCTCGGTGCCGACCCACAATTGCCCCCATGCATTGCCCGCCACAGCCAAGATTGGCCCACTGCTCAGGGAATCCGCGCGCTTGGCATCATGCTTGAAGTTGTGAAAGCGCTCGCTGGCTTGATCAAATTCCGACAAACCACCATCGAGCGTGCCGATGATCAGTCGGCCGTCAGCCGCCAACCATAAACAGTTGATGTAGTTACCACCCAAGGAGGTGGCATTGTTGTTTTCATGCGCAAACCGGCGCAGCCGATAACCATCAAAGCGCACCAGACCATCTTGCGTACCAATCCACAAAAAGCCCTGCGCATCTTGCGCCAGCGCGGTAACGATGGGAATGGTGTCGCTTTGGCTGAGGGTTTCAAAATACGGTTCGGAAAAACCAAACGCGCCCGGCGCAAAGGCGCAAGCAGGCGTGCTGCCGAGCACAAAATACAACACCAGCCAGATCAATCCGAACCGAAAGCCCGCTCCCCGCTGTCGCCCTTGCTTATCCACGCTTCCCCCATGGTTCTCCCCGAAAAATATCCCGGCAATCATATCATCAACTGGCCGTCATTTTAATGAAAACATAACAAAACTTAAAACAGGCAATACGCGCCAAAAATTTTCGATAGGCAATGCGCATTTATTTCGATGGCATACGCCTTTTATTTACTTTCTACTGTACTCTTTCAGAATTGGACGTGGTTTATTTTAAAACTTGCCGCCTTGAGAGATGAATGGCTGAATGATTTGCTACGATTTGGTACGGAGGGCCGTATGCGTAAAATGAGATTTGAGCCAAGCCGATGCGCACTATGGCTCGCCTGTGTATGGTCGTTGTGCGCCCTCAGCCAAGGCGCAATGGCGCGCTCGCTGGCGGAAATTGTTCAATCAAAGCAATTGCGCGCTTGCATTGCCCCGGTTCACCCGGCCGTGGCACAGGTTGAGCCGACCGCTTGCCAGGAAAATTGCCAATTCAAAGGCCCGGCGGTCGAAGAAGTTCTGGCCTTTGCGGCCTCGCTTGGGCAGGGTGTGAAAGCCAAAATGCGCCGGATTCAATGGGACGAGCAGTTTTCCAACCAGCAGGGGCAAACCGTGCGCGAGGCCAGTTACACGCCGCATTTGCTGGCCAGCGGCCAGTGCGACCTGTTCCCGGTGCATTTAACCAAAACCGCATGGCGCGAAAAAAAAATGGACTTTGTTGTTTTGTTTCCCAACCGGATGATGGTGATCGTACAAAAATCAAACAAAGCGCGTTTTCGTAAGGTGGCCGACCTGGCAGGGAAGAATGGCGCAATCGAAAAAAACACGTCCTACCATACCTGGCTGGATCAGCAAAATCTGGGGCAACTTGCCGCCAACCCCACCCGCCTGCAATTCATGCTCACCCCTGAGACGATACGGGCGGTAGAACAAGGTCAGGTCGATTTCACCCTGGCCGATGCGAATATGGCGATTTGGGCTACCCGCCAATTGAAACAAATCACGGTAGCCTTCCCGGTGGGTGACAGCGATGAGGTGGGCTGGGCCTTTCGCAAACAAGACAAGGATTTGCAAGCGGCGGTGCAACAATTTTTTGATGCGCAACGCAAACAACCCGATTCGGCATTCAATGCGATTTGGCGTAAGAATTTCGGCCGCTCGCTGACCGAATTTATTGAACTGATGGCAGCGATTCGATAAACATCGGGGCCGTTTGCGAAAACTCATGATAACCCATACCCTACGTCGTATTTTGCGACAATCGATTCAGGCCCGCCTGATTGCGATGGCCAGCACCATTGTGGTGGGTGTGGTGTTTGCGCTGACACTGGTGACGACGATGCTGACCAATACCCTTTTGCAGCAGGAATCCTTGCGCCAGTTATCACAAAACCTGGAGCAAAGCGTGGCCTTGCTGTCGAATTTTCTCGATGCACGGGATACCAATCTCGATTTATGGGCCGCCAACCCACTGGTGGGCACGATGTTTAATGACCCGGCCCTGGCAGGCGTGTTTTTACCCAGCCTGAGTAATTATTTTGCCCGTATCCGCCAGCAAGAGCCGTGGATCAAGCATATTTTATTGCTGCAAGACAACGCTATCATTTACGACGACAATGAATCTCTGCAAGTTGCAGAAGGCAAAAATAATGGCCCGGACGGGGTAAAAACCTTACTCGCCTTGCCGCTCAAAGGTTATTCGGTGGTCGATATGCATCAACTCAATGGCGGCCCGAATTATCCGGTTCTGGTACAAAAGCGCGCCTTTCAAAAAGAGGGGGTGGCACTCAATGGGGCCTTTATTGTGGTGATTCTGGATTTTGAAAAAATCCGGCAAAAATTATTTGGCCGCCTCCAAATCGGCAATCATGGCTTCATCACCATGGCTGCGCAAGCCGCCAATGGCCCTATTTTTACCGCGCAACAAGCCGATGCCACAGGGGAAGAGCGTAGCGACTTTCGCGAACTGAGTCAAGGCTGGCGCGCCTTTTCCGACGTACCGGAACATTATCGTTCGATTGTTTTAAAACGCCAGGCGCTGCAGGACAGGCCCATGGTGGTGGTGGGGGTGGCGGCCAAAAATGATATTCGCAAATCGGTGCTGCACTTCATTTACCTGTCCTGTTTGCTGGGGGTGGTGGCATTGTTGATGGGTATTTGGCAAGCGATTTATTTTTCCGCCCGTTTGTCGGCACCGATCAAGCGGCTCACCGCCAAGGCCGAACAATTGGCGACCCTGCACCTGCCTGAAACGGGTAACTCGGGTAGCGGGGACGACGCTGACACTGACAACCACGCTACGCCTGCTGTGGCCAAGGCCACGCCACCCGATGCCGAAGATGAATTAAGCCGGCTGGCACGCAGTTTCACGCATATGCAAGACGCGATTCTGGAAAAAATCGCCCTGGTTGAAGCGCGCAATGAGCAACTGCGCAAAAGTGATTTGCATAAGGAAGAATTGAATCAATCGCTCGAACAAAAAGTCATTTTGCGCACGCAAGCCTTATCCCAATCGCATCAGGAACTGGAAACCACGCTCGCCAATTTGCAAGCCACCCAAACCCAATTAATCCAATCCGAAAAAATGGCTTCACTCGGGCAATTGGTAGCCAGTGTGGCGCATGAAATCAATACCCCCATCAGTGCCGTCAAATCCAGCGGAAAAAGCATTGCCGAATCGCTTGATTATGTCCTTACCGGTTTGCCACAACTGGTTCAAACCTTAACGCCGGGCGAGCTGGCTTTATTTATGCAGCTGCTGGACCTGGCCAAAAACCCAACCCAGGTACTCAGCAGCCGGGAAGAGCGCGCCATTACCCGCCAGGTGGTCGCGCAACTGGAACAAGCGGCCATTGCCGAAGCACAGCAAAACGCTTATATTTTGGTGCAACTGCATGCCCAGCAGATGGTGCCGCAATGCCTGCCCCTGTTGCGCCACGAAGAAGCCGAATTCATCTTCACCCTGGCCCGGCATATTGCCGCCATGATTCACGGCACCAGCAATATTAATCTGGCCGTTGAGCGGGTGAGCAAGATCGTGTTTGCGCTCAAATCGTTTTCCCACAGCCATGGCGGCGGGGCCATGGTGGCCAGCGATTTACGGGATGGATTGGAAACCGTGCTGACGATTTATCAGCATCAAATCAAAAACGGCACCCAGCTCCTGTGCCAATATGACGACTTGCCAAAGGTGCTGTGTTTTCCTGATGAATTGAATCAGGTTTGGACCAATTTGATCCACAATGCCTTGCAAGCGATGAATTATGGCGGCACCCTGATCATCCGCCTGCGCCGCATCAATGACGAAGCGGTGGTGTCGATAGGCGATACCGGCTGCGGCATTCCCGAAGCGATTCGTGAGAAAATTTTTGAGCCGTTTTTCACCACCAAAGCCATTGGCGAAGGCAGCGGGCTGGGGCTGGATATTGTGCGTAAAATTATCGAAAAACACCAGGGCCGCATCACCGTACAAAGCACCGAGGGCGTCGGCACCACATTTTTTATTTATTTGCCTTGCCAAAACCCGGCATAAAGATTACCCTAGACCAAGTTGAGTGAATTAGTCAAGCATTCGCATTTCAGGCTTTGACAATTCTGGCAAATCAGTTGTAAAAATTTCCACCCGACCAGCATGATGCACCCAGCCCGCCTTGCCCAGCCACCGCACAACAATCCAGGCAGTCTGTGATTTCCCCGGCACCATGAAGTAAGCCATTCCCGGCTCGCCTCGCTAAAACTGGCCACAAAAACAAGTTTAATCATCCAAAAATTCAATCTTCGCTACCTGGAGTTCCTATGCCAACGCTAATACCATTGAAAACGGCCCATCGATCCCACGCCAGGCCAAGCACACTGACCATATTGCTCGGCGGCATCAGCCTGGCTACTTGCGCCAATCTGGCGCTTGCGGCTGAAAACGATAGCATCGTGACGGATAGGCCGGATTTTGTCGAATCCAGCCAGGTGGTGGGAAAAGGGCATTTTCAGATTGAAACCTCGGTCAGCCGCGAAACCAATCGCACCAAAAATACCACAACGAACGAAAAAACCACACTCATCAGCACGCCGACTTTGTTGCGCTTTGGCATCAGCGAGCATTGGGAAGCGCGCATTGAAACCGATGGCCGGATTTGGCTCAAGAATGAACAAAATGGCGTGCAGCAAACCAGCAGCGGCTGGGCTGACACCTCCCTCGGCCTGAAATGGGCGCTGCAGGAAGGCGATGAAAAAACCGGTAAGGTGGGCATCGGTTTATTATTGCACGCCGATCTGGCCAGCGGCAGCCGCGACTTGCGCGGCCAAGGGGTGCGCCCCTCGGTGCGCCTGGTCGCCGAATGGGAATTTGCCAACGAGGTGTCGCTGGGGCTGATGCCAGGCATTGTGCTGGATAAAAATGCCGCTGGCCAGCGCTTTAACTCAGCCTTGTTCGGCGCGGTACTGGGCAAAGGCCTCAATGACAACTGGCGCGTTTTTGTCGAATTGGCCGCCAGCCAAATTGCCAGCAGCCGCAACGGCGGCAATGTGGTCACGCTCGATCTGGGCAGCGCTTACCTGATCAATAAACATACCCAGATCGACGCCGTCATCACACGCGGTTTAAACAAAAACACGCCGGACTGGAATATTGGCACAGGTCTTTCGATTAAATTTTAAACAAGCCAACATCAACGGGATCATCACCATGAAAACGATTCATATTGGACAAAAACTATTGGGCTTTAGCATGGTCTCGGTATTATTGACGCTGCTACTGGGCGGCACGGCCTGGTGGGAAGCGCGGGAGCTGGGTGCTGCCAAGGATGAGCTTGCCCTCAACAGCAGTGCCGCCGCACACCAGCAACGCGCGGATATGATGCATGACGGCATGCGTGGCGATGTAATGGCCGCCATGGTGGCCGGTGCCGCGCAAGACCAGGCGCGCGGGCCAGAACTGATGAAGGAACTGCATACCCATTCCGAGGTGTTCCGCCAGTCGATCAAGCAACTCGACGCCCTGCCCTTACCTGCCGACATCAAACACTCGATTGAAAAAGTGCGTCCGGCGATGGAAAACTATTTAACAACCACCGACCAATTCGCCAAACTGGCTTTATCAGACCAAAAAACCGCCGCCGCGCGCTTTGAAGAATTCAATCTGTCCTTTAGCAAGCTGGAAAAAGAAATGGCCGAATTGGGCGAGTTTATCGAGAAAAAATCAAAGGCCACCCAGGACGAGAACTCAACCAAGGCTGGCCTCATCACCATTTTTGCGGTTTCCATCCTGAGCAGTGCCTTTTCCCTGATTTTTGGCTTAAGCATGCGGCGCTCGATTGTGCGCCCCTTAAACCAGGCGGTGACGATTGCGCAAAACGTGGCGGCGGGCAATTTTGCCTCGCAATTTAGCATCACCAGCCAGGATGAACTGGGCATGCTGCTGGTCGCCCTGCAAGAGATGAATGGCAACCTGGCCAAAGCCGCCGAAGAAGCCAGTGAAAACCGCCGCATTCGCAGTGCGCTCGACACCGCCAGCGCCAATACCATGGTGTGCAACGATTCGCACCAAATCATTTATCTCAACGCCGCCATGCAAGCCTTATTGCGCCAACACGATCAAGCCCTGCGTAGCGAATTGCCGCACCTGCAGGGCGATTGGCTGGAGGCGGATATCCAGATTCTTGACCACGGCAACTATCGCTTCCATGAATTGCTCCGGCAAATCACGCAAACAGAAACACGGGATACGGTATTGGCCGGGCGGCATTTTCGCTTTGTGGTCACGCCCGTGTTTGCGCAGAGCAGCGATGTACAGCAAAACCAGCAAAGCCAACGCCTGGGCAGCGTGATTGAATGGGCCGACCGTACCGAGGAAGTGGAGCACGAAGCCGTGGCCATTGCCAATGCCAGCATCAAAACCGCACTCGACAATAGCAGCACAAGTTTAATGATCAGCAATGCACGGGGTTTGATAACCTATGCCAACCGCAGCATGATTGCCATGCTGAGCCTGGCCGCCCATGATTTGCGCACTGCCATCGGCCAGTTTGACGCCAACCAACTACCGGGCCAGGATTTGGCGCTGTTTTACCGGGCTGCCGGGCAGGCAAGTAGCCCAACGGGCAGCGGGCGTCGCGAGCTCAAAATCGCCCAACGCATTTTTGCCCTGACCACCAACCCCATCATCGACGAGCAAGGGCAACAACTTGGCATGGTGGTGGAATGGCTGGATCGCACCCAGGAGGTGGCGATTGAATCGCAGGTAGCGCACGTGGTGCAGGCGGCGGTTCAGGGCGACTTTACCCGGCGCATTGGCGTTCGCGCGGAGAGCGCCTTTTTCACCACCCTGATTGACGGCATGAACCAGTTGATGAACACATCTGACCAAGGCTTAAATGAAGTGGCAAGGGTACTGGCTGCGCTGGCGCGCGGCGACTTAAACCAGCGTATCAGCAATCATTATGAGGGCACATTTGGTCAATTGAAGCAAGATGCGAATGCCACCAGCGAGCGCTTGGCGCAAATTATCGATGAAGTGCGCAGCACCGCCAATGCCCTTTCTGATGCCTCGCAACACCTAAGCAGCACCGCGCAAAGTATTTCGCAATCGGTCAATGAACAGGCGGGCAGCGTCGAGCGCACCACGTATTCGGTCAACACGATATCGGAATCGGTGGCCCGAAACAGCGACAATGCCAAACTCACCGACAGCATCGCCGCCGAATCCACCGGGCAAGCCAGCCAAAGTGGCGATGCGGCCACCCAAACCGTGGCGGCCATGAAGCAAATTGCCGCCAAAATTGGCATCGTTGATGATATTGCCTATCAAACCAATTTATTGGCCCTGAATGCCGCCATTGAAGCAGCCCGCGCGGGTGAGCATGGCAAGGGCTTTTCGGTGGTGGCGGCGGAGGTGCGCAAGTTGGCCGAACGCAGCCAGGTTGCCGCCAGAGAAATTGGCACCCTGGCCAATTCCAGCGTCGCCATTTCAGAAGGCGCGGGTAAATTGCTGTCCAAGATGATTCCTTCGATCCATAAAACCGCCAGTCTGATACAAGAAATTTCCGAGGCATCCAATGAGCAAGCCACGGGTTTGCAGCAAATCAACCGCGCCATGTCCAGCTTGAATGGCATTACCCAACAAAACGCCGCCGCCTCGGAAGAACTGGCCGCCACGGCGGAAGAAATGAGTGGCCAAGCGATTCAATTACTCGATTTAATGCAATTTTTTGGTGACAATGGAGCCAACAGCGGAGCCAACAACGGGGCCAGGCGAATCGGCAAAAAAATTCCATTGACCAGCAAAGCCCCGCTGCAACGGCTGGCCTGACAAGCAAGTGATTGAATCTGGCAAGCCTTGCCAAGCCCCTGGGGTACGGGCATACTTGAGGCAAATCACTATTTTTCACGCTCCGCCAACAGTGGAATTGCCCAATGAAGCCCAACCAGAAATACCGCCCAGCCCGGTTTTTTAAGCCGGGCATTTTGCTGCCGCTGCTGTTTTTATGCGTGGGTGTGCTGCTTGGCAGCTGGTATGGCCCCAGCCTATGGGGCACGGCCAGCGGCCCCCGGCCCGATTTATCCCGCCTGTACCGCCTTGATGAAACAGCCGACGCCGACACCCCGGTAATTTTAATTCCCGGCCTGTTTGGCTCGCGCCTGCGCAATAAAAAAACCGGGCAAGAAGTCTGGCCCGGCCCCGGCAGTGATGTGGTGTTTAGCGACTACCAGCAATTGGCCCTGAAGTTCGACCGCAAAACCCTGGAAGTCTTGCCCGATGATTTGGAAGCCTTTGATATTGCCGACCGGGTGTTAGGCAAAGATATTTATGGCCCCATCATCGAGACGCTGGAAAAATTTGGTGGCTATGTGCGCCATGTGCCCGGTACACCCCGTGTTGCCGGTGTTGCTGGTGTTGCTGGTGTTGCCGCACGCAAGGGTGAACGGCGCTATTACGTCTTCGCGTATGACTTTCGGCAAGATAATACGCGCCACGCCAAGGCGCTGGATCAATTGATTGAAGCCATCCGGCGCGATTATGGCAAGCCGGATTTACGCGTCGATATGGTCGCCCACAGCATGGGTGGCCTGGTGGCGCGCTACTATTTGCGCTATGGCACGGCTGATCTGCTGGCGGGCAATCCCGAGCAAGTAACGCTGTACGGCACCAGCCGGGTGCGCAAATTGGTGTTACTGGGCACGCCCAATCTTGGCTCGGCTTCTTCGCTGCATGCATTTTTAGGTGGTGAACCGGTCGGTTTGGGCACCATCCCGCAGGAAGTACTGGCCAGCATGCCCAGCGGCTATCAATTATTCCCGCATCCGCTGGTGAGTTGGTTAATCGATGCCAACGGTAAAACCTTGCATGAAGATTTATTCGACCCCAAGACCTGGCAGCGTTACCGCTGGAATTTATACGACCCGCAGATTCAGGCGCGCATCAAGGCCAGCGCAGGCGATCAAACCCAACCATCTGCGGCTGAGCGCGAGCGCTTTTTTGCGTATCGGCTGGAGCGCGCCCGGCGCTTTTTATGGGCCTTGTCCACGCCCGAGCCGGCCACCCCGATTCGTTATGTTTTATTCGGTGGCGACTGTAACTTAACCCCGGCCCGCCTGATGTTGGAACCCGAGGGCGGCCAGTTGGTCACGCGTTTGAATCCGGCGGATATCCGCCATCCGGTGGCCGGGGTGCCGTATGCCGACCTGATGCTGGAACCGGGCGACGGGCGCGTCACCAAACCTTCACTGCTGGCGCGCGACTCGCTGGACCCGACCGCCAAACTGAGTGAAGAAAGTTTCATGCCCATTGCCTACTGGTTCTTTTTATGTGAAGACCATGCGCGCCTGACCAACAACATCAATTTTCAGGATAATTTGCTGAATATTTTGTTGACCCGCAACTTGCCCTGGGAATGAACGCCAGCACGTCAATGCTTGGTTCAATGCGGTTTGCGCTTGCCCCTCATCTGCATGGCAGCGGGTAAGCAATAAATTCTGTCACGAATATATTGCAACGTGGATAAAGCGACATCATTTTTCGCCAACTCATAAATGTCCCTGAAATCCAGTTTTACTTTTGGCTTATACATACATTTATCCAAATTGCCGCTGCCGCATTGCTGACATCTGCCAAAATCGCCCACGCCGCAATGGCTATGAAACGCCTTCAACAGCGCCTGAATTTCAATACAAAATAGTTCAAGCAGCCATTTCCCTTTGGCGATTTTTTTCAAATGAGGCATATCACGCACAATCCCAAGCGCGCTGCCAAATTGATCCAACTCATTTTTCTTTGATTCAATACTGGCCCGCAGATTCGCATCCTTTATGCGTTCACATTTAGATGAATACGAGAACGCCGCGTCGTAACCTTCATTCAACGCGCACTTCAAGGCTTCCAGGGCGAAATAGTAAATATCCAGCAAAGCATGCTCGATTTTCTCCATGATCTGCCCAAGCCCCAGCTCCCCAACCAGGCTGGCGGTGATTTTTGTATAGCTGAGAATCGCCTTGCGCAAAACCTCCTGCGTCACAAAATGGGTTTCCAGCGAATAGCCATCCAACACCAAAATCGCCGATTCGCTCGGCAATGTGTTGCGGAACTCGCGGACATCCCTGTCCACAATGCCCAAAATATAGTGGTCAAACGGCTGGGTTCCTTGCTCAAGTGCGGCCAAGTCCTGAATCGCCTTGATGACCTGCCCGCTGCCGCCCGCATAGCCAACAATGGTTTCCACCGCAAATACATCCACACTGGTCTGCGCGCTACTGGCTATCAGGTCATAGGTCTGTACATCGTCCACCCCCTCAACAATCAATACGGGGATGCCAGACATAATGGCTGTGGTGAGGATTTCATCGATCTCGAATGCCATTTCGGTCATTTTATGCGCCCAACCGTCAATGGCGTTAACAGCGCGGGGCTGCGTTTGGCGAGGAATGGGCTATGCGAGGCGACAATAATCTGGGTGGTCGGCAGCAATTCGCCAAAAAGTGACAATAACTCGCGTTGCCACACAATATTCAAGGAAATCTCAGGCTCGTCGATAATCAAAAAATTCCTTTTTTGCCCCTGAAATAATACCAGGGATAAAAATGTCAGAATATGGCGCTCACCACTGGACAGATCGTGTATCGAGTGCTGCCCGCCATCCACTTCCACAAACACATTTTCTTCGGTGACGACCAACTTCTTGCCCTGAATCAGGAATTGATTGAATTTTTCAACCAGCAGATTGATTGAACCCAGTGCCAGTTTTTCGGTTTCCAACTCAGAGATCATGTTTTGAAACAGGCGACTCAGCAGCGGCGTTGCAATGACTGCTGACTCGAAATTAGTCTCATTGAGATCACTTAAGACTTTTACGACCCTACTTTTGAATTCATTGGGCGAGTTGTCATCCAATGCGGCCAGCAATCGATGCCTGTTGTCGTTCAGGCTTCGATAAAAATCAGGGGAAATTTCGGCACCTGGTGCAACCAGTGTCAGGTTCGGGGTGATTGCGCCTGCAAGCGTGTTGAAAAGTGCGCTTTGAACTCTTCGGTTGGCGGAGATGCGGGCCAGCCGATAGTTATCGAGCAACAACGTCTCAATATTTTCCAGTTTGATATTTTGCAGATTAACGTGTGGCTTGGTGAAATCGATCTCATTACGGCGCGCCTGCCTTGATTTCTGGTGGTGATTTACAAAGTCCGCCAGTTCCTCCGACAAGCTGTGCTCTGTGCTGCCAGCATCCGGATTAAAGGCAATGTGGTAGCGCGGTGACATACGGAAAAAGTCAAGAATCAATCCCGCGTCAATTTTTGATATCTGCGTGCTTATACCCCGCTCCACCCCAAGTGACAATGACGATGCATTCCTCAGATCCGACTCAAGCCATTGCGACCAATCATAAGCCAAATCTTTTTTTCCCACGACCACGGATTTTTCATACCCGCCGTCATCAACCAAATCGCATTCAATTTTCTCCACACCAATCGCGTTCAAAGCAACATCATCCAGAGACAAAAATCCGGATAGTGCCTTCAGAAATGAGGTTTTACCACTGCCATTTTCCCCATAGATCACCGAAATTGGTTTTTTAGAAAATGTCACCTCGGCCCAGCGGTTTTCGTCCTTGAACCCGGTGACTTTAAAACGATTCAATCGCAACATATGTAAAAATCCTGACATGGTAAATTTATCCGCCAACGACCAAAAATCCTGGCCGAGTTCGGCAATACTACCGCAAAACTACCTGTGCTACCACAGTTCAACGGATGTCACCACGGTTGGCCCGACAAAACAGCCATTGCCTGGTGGTTAATGAGAACCATGCGCCGCGCGCTGCCCGATAATCTCTTTGAAAAACGCCTCCGACGAAGGCTTGCGCCCCAAAAACGCCTGCATCAGTTGCGCCGGGTGTACCTCGCTGCCGCGCTCCAAAATCATTTTGCGGTAACGCGCCCCCACCTTCACATCCATCACATTGTCACCAAAGGGCGAGAGCATATCCAGCATCAACACTTCCGACCACATATAGCCATAATACCCGGCTGAATAACCACGCAACACATGCCCGAAGGCCGCGATATACATACTGCCGTCAATATAGCCGAGCGGGGTTTTGCCTTCAATGCTGATCCATTCTTCCATCGGATCGACCGCCTTGGCCCCATGCAGCGCCATATCCCAGCGCGCCAACACGCACTGCCAGGCATAGTGAATACCCTTACCAAAAGTGCGCGCAGCGTTCATGCGCGCCATCAACCGGGTATCGATGGGTTTGCAAGAGGGGCACGCTTGCGCAAACAAAGCCAGCGACTCAGGGCGGCGTGACCATTCTTCATACATTTGCGATGGCGCTTCGACAAAATCGCGTTTGACCTGCGCGCCAGACTGATACACATAGCGCGTCCTGGAGAGTACCCCATGCATGATGTGCCCAAATTCGTGAAACACGGTTTCTAACTCGCGCTGACTGAAACCGTGACGATTAAAATTGGTGACCAAGGCCAAAATCGGGGTACGCCCGGTGGCACGCGAACCACCCCGCACCTGAAACGCCGCCCCATTCTTGTACTTGCCCTCACGCGGGAACAAATCGAGATAAAAACTCGCCCTATACGCGCCGGTTTGGGTGTCAAACACATCAAAGCCGCGCACATCTTCTTGCCAGGTTTTGAGTTGTTTGTTTTCTTTAAATTCCACGCCGTACAAGGTGCTGCTCACCTTGAGTAACCAATCGATGGTGGGTTTGATGGGGAACTGGGCGCGCACCATTTCCTGATCGACAAGGTAGCGCGACTTTTTCAGCCGTTGAGAGTAAAACCGCACATCCCAACTCAACACTTGCGCATCGGCCTTGCCAGTCAACTTGGCTTTTTCAGCGCTCAGTTCGGCCAATTCATTTTTCTCAAGCAGTGCCACCCGCGCTTCGACATCGGCCAAAAATTGATTGACTTGTTTGGCATCGCCCGCCATTTTTCGCTTGATGGCCCAATCGGCAAAATTATCCACGCCCATCAAGCTGGCCAATTCACGGCGCAAGGTGGCCGCTTGATTCAATAATGCCAGATTTTGTTTGCCGCCGCGCTGGTTAAACGCCATCCAATAGGTGCGGCGCGTACTCTCAAGTTCGGCATTTTCCATGATGGCGTCATTTTCCGGGTAATCCATGCCGAAGATCCAGCGCCCTTCACTGTCCTTGGCGCGCCCCTTCAAGGCATCGGGTGGCACGCCCTTCAAATCGGCATCGCTAAAGGCCAGTTTTTGCGACACCTCGCGCACGTTGCGCAAAAAATCTTGCACCACTTTATCGAGCAGCTCAAAAATCACTTTGGCGCGCTCGCGCTGCGCTGGGGGCAGAGCGACACCGCGCGCTTCAAATTCTTCCAGAATATATTGGCGTGCGGCGGCATCAATCGGGTCTTTGGCTCGCACCGCTTTGACTCTGGCATACAAGGCGGCACTTTGCAAATATTGATTCGGCAAGGCGTCAATTTTCAGGTTACACGCTTCGGCCGCCTTGCGCACTGCCGCATCCGGGTTGGTTTCGGCCAGCAATGCCATTGTGCCATCCAGGTTCTCCAGTAATATGGCCATTTGATTCCAGCCACCCAGCACGGTTTTGCCATTCACTTTGGCCAGCGGCAGTTGCTCCAGCTTTTTGATCTGCGCCTGGGTTGCCGCCAACCCCTGGTTGCAGTGTGATTCTATCTCACTGGCAGCGGGTTGGAAGATCGTGCCTGGGGGCGCTGGTGCTGGTGCTGGTGCTGGTGCGGCATTGGCTTCGGTAGCGGCTACCAAGGTGGCGTAAGTGGCGATGAGGGAAAGTGCGGCATTGGCGAGCAGGGTACGCAATCGTAATTTCATGGTTATCCTTTTTATGTTCGGCGAAACCGCACGGTATTGAAAGCATACACTTTTTTTAAAAATGCGTTGCGCGCTGGCCGGTAATCTCCTTGAAAAACGCCTCCGGCGAAGGCTTACGCCCCAAAAACGCTTGCACCAACTGCGCCGGGTGCGCTTCGCTGCCGCGCTCCAAAATCATTTTGCGGTAACGCGCGCCTACTTTCAAATCCATTACATTCTCACCAAAGGGCGAGAGCATGTCCAGCCCCAACACTTCCGCCCACATATAGCCATAATACCCGGCTGAATAGCCCTGCAACACATGGCCGAACGAGGCGATGCCCATGCTGCCTTCCACATGGCCGAGAGGGGTTTTGCTTTCCATATTGATCCATTCTGCCATCGCATCGACTGGCTTGGCCCCATGCAGCGCCATATCCCAGCGCGCCAACAAACCTTGTCGGCCATAGTGTA
The DNA here is from genome assembly GCA_945864765.1 of Janthinobacterium lividum. Taxonomy (GTDB): domain Bacteria; phylum Pseudomonadota; class Gammaproteobacteria; order Burkholderiales; family Burkholderiaceae_D; genus CAMBDR01. The sequence goes on from CAMBDR010000011.1 coordinate 17,864, forward strand.
TGCCCCGGCCAAAAGCACGCGAGGCATTCAGCCGTTCCATTAACTTCATATCGATGGGTTTGCAAGTGGGGCAAACCTGGGTAAATAAAACCAGCGACTCGGGGCGGCGCGACCATTCTTCATACATTTGCGATGGCGCTTCCACAAAGTCTCGCTTGACCCCGGTGCCAGACTGGAACACATAGCGCGCCTTGGATAGCACGCCGTGCATAATGTGGCCAAATTCATGGAACAGGGTTTCCAGTTCCAGTTGGTTGAAGCCGTCACGGCTAAAATTGGTGACCAGGGCGGAAACCGGGGTGCGCCCGGTGGCGAGCGAGCCGCGCCGTATCGGAAACGCTGCCGCGTGCTTGTACTTGCCATCGCGCGGGAATAAATCGAGATAAAAACTGGACATATACTTGCCGGTTTTGGGGTCAAACACATCGAAGCCGCGCACGTCTTCCTGCCAGGTTTTAAGATTTTTATTTTCTCTGAACTCCACGCCATACAGGGTGCTGCTTACCTTGAATAGCCAATCGAGGGTGGGCTTGACCGGAAACTGCGCGCGCACCGCTTCCTGATCGACGCTGTAGCGCGACTTTTTCAGGCGTTGCTGGTAAAACAACAAGTCCCAACGCTGCACCCTGGCATCGGCCTGGCCGGTAAAAGTGGCTTTTTCGGCACTCAGTTCGGCCAATTCTTTTTTCTCACGCGTTTCCACTCGCGCTTGTACATCGGCCAAAAATTGATTGACTTGTTTGGCATCGCCCGCCATTTTGCGCTTGATGGCCCAATCGGCAAAATTATCGCTTCCCATCAAGCCTGCCAATTCACGGCGCAGGGTGGCGGCTTCATTCAATAATTCCAGATTTTGTTTGCCGCCGCGCTGGTTAAACGCCAGCCAGTAAGCTTTGCGTGTGCTTTCGACTTCGACATTATTCAAGATGGCGTCCTGTTCCGG
>CAMBDR010000012.1 GCA_945864765.1 Janthinobacterium lividum
CCCCAAGTGGTGCGCCATTGAGAAGCTGAAAACACGTGCCCTCAACATGCGTAATAAAATAGCCATTTGGGCGGCGCGTAATGACCGAAACTTGCAGGCCGGGCCGACCGATGGTCGTCAGGTTTTTGGTTAAATCCAGCACCCGCCCCGCCGCCGGGCCGGACAACACCTGAATTGCCGCCTCTCGCGGCGCAGCGGCTGGTGCAGCAGGTGCAGGTGCGGGGGTTGGCGCGCGTGCCGGGGCGGCTGCCTGCGCAGGCGCATGTAGCGCGGCTGATGCATGCGCGCCATGCGCGTGGGCAGCGTGCGGGTCTGGCACCAGCGGACGGCGGATCACCATGGTCTTGTCCATATTCGCCGACGACGACGCTTCGACCACATATTTTAATTTATGCTTGCCCAATTCAATCACATCGAAATTTTTCAACACGTGTTTTTGAATCAGTTGACCATTCACCATGGTGCCATTGGTGGAATGCAAGTCTTCCAGAATCACATCCTCACCCACCCGCTCCACCGCTGCATGCAAGCCGGAAACGGCCAGATTATCGACTTGAATATCGTTCTCCGGCTTACGCCCGATGGTCAAGCGATCAGTTCCCACCGCCACGGATTTTAATACCGTGCCCTCAAAACTCAAAATCAATTTATGCATAATTTTTCATCCCAAGAAACGAACTCGATACCCAGTGCCCAGTGCCGCGATTGCGGCTCTCAGGCCGGGAACGCCTGTTCCACACTCACCAAAATGACCGATACATTATCGTTACCACCCGCATCATTGGCGGCCTGTATCAACTGCTGGGCGCATAATTTCAAATTAACCCGCAACAAACTCAAGTTCAAATGAATTTCATCGTCCACCAACATATCATTCAAACCGTCCGAACACAGCAAATACAAATCACCGACCTCCACTGGCACTTGCAGCATATCGCCCTCTTCATCCGGGTCGATGCCCAATGCCCGCGTCACCAGATTTTTGTGCTGCGACATGCGCGCTTCATCTTTGGTCAACAAACCCGCATCGATCTGTTCTTGCAATACCGAATGATCCCGCGTGACTTGCTCCAGCACATCATCACGCAAACGATACAGACGCGAATCACCCAAATAGCCAACAGTCAGCAAATTATTATGAAATAAGCAAGCCATTACCGTGGTGCCCATGCCTTCGCATTCGGGGTCCGACAAGGCGCGCTCATAGACTTCGCGATTGGCTTGGGTAATTTCGGCTTGCAGTAAATCCACGGCGAGTGTCGGGTCGGTCAAATGCGCGGCCACATGTGCGCTTTGCCAATGCTGCTTCATGCCGCTTAAAATGGAACCGGTCGTCATGGCGCTGGCTACTTCGCCCGCGTTATAGCCCCCCATCCCGTCAGCGAGTACCACCAGGCCTAATTCAGCATCGAAATCGACACTATCTTCATTGTGATCACGTACCAAACCGGTATCGGTCAGACTCACTATTTGCAACGCATTTTGTAACACCACATATCCTCCTGCTTTACTGACATCGCCAGTCATCACCCGGCATCGCCATCCAAGGCCAACCAAGACCATTTTGAGGTCAAATCTTATTCTCAGACAATGTACGCCAAAGTCGCAACTTATGCCAGTCAATTAAAACGCAATCACTTAGACCCAATTTACAACAATGTACCACTATGCTTGAGGAGTATTAACAAACCTGAGTAAATTCTACTCAATCACAGCCTGTCTTACGGTGTCAATCCGTGCCAAAAGCATACAAAACCCAATATTGATATGATCACGATCAGTTTTGTTAATTTGTCGGCACGCCGTTCATCGCACCGCAACAAAAATCAATGCCCACCGGATACAGGCGCAGATTCTGATACAGTGAGCGTTTCACCACAACCAACCTTACCCCGGAGCGCCAATATGACACGCAAACCTGTTTTCTGGCTATTGCTGGCCTTGGGTTCTGCCTTGTGCCTTGGTTTTTCCGTAGTATTTTTCACAAAATCGTTTCCGACGATGGAGCGCAGCATCAATATGTCGCGCAGTAGCGCCGAACAAACTGCGCTCACCCGAGCCAAAGCCTTGCAGCTTGCCCCCACGGCCGACCGCCATGCGGTGCGTTTTTTCCACGATGACGATACACAGAATTTTATCGAACTCGAAGCGGGCGGCAGCCGGGCGGTGAATCAACTCACGCAACAAAATATTTACCAGGTCTACCAGTGGGAAGTACGTTTGTTTCGTGAACACGACCCTGCCCACACGACACTGTATTTCACCCCCAATGGCCAGACTTATGGCTTTGTGCGGGTGATCCCGGAACAACAAGCGGGGCCAGCCCTGTCTGCTGCCAGCGCCAGACAATTGGCCGAGACCCGTGCACTGCAAGATTGGCAGATCGATTTAAGCCCCGATTTAAGCCCAGCCCACAGCCCGTTTCGCCTGGCCGAACAATCATTTTTAACCCGCCCCAATGGCCGCGTCGATCACACTTTTGTGTATGAGCGCAACGATCAACGCCTGGGTGCCAAGGGCGAAGGCCGGGTGCGCTTGCGCCTGCAGGTAACGGGCGACCAATTTAGCCAATTGCGTTATAGCCTGAAAATTCCGGAAAGCTTTAGCCGCCGCTACGAATCCATGCGCACCAGCAACAACACCATTGCCGGCGTGGCAAGTTTTGCGATGCTGGCGTTGTATGGGGTGGGCGGCTGCCTGATTGGTCTGGCCATTTTATGGCGACAAGGCCGGGTGCTGGTTCGACCCGCGCTATTTTGGGCCAGTGTTATCGCCTTGCTGCAATTTGCCGATGCCCTCAACGCCATTCCTGGCAGTTGGTTTCAATACGACAATGCCTTGAGTGCGCAGGATTTTTTAATCCAGCGTGTTAGTCAGGCCATTTTCTCCAGCGTTTTCAATTGGTTGATTTTGGCCTTGAGCCTGATGGCAGCCGAGAGTTTGAGCCGCAAGGCCTTTGGTGATTTGGCCCAATTTTGGCAACTCTGGCGTGCCGCCGATTCAAAGCAAGTACTCGGGCAAACCATGGGCGGTTATTTGTGGGTAGGCTATGATTTGGCCTTTATCGTCGGCTTTTATTACCTGAGCCAACACTATTGGGGTTGGTGGTCGCCCGCCGAATCCTTGATCGACCCGGACATTTTAGCCACGCCGCTGCCTTGGCTCACACCCGTTGCGCGCGCGCTGCATGCGGGCTTTTGGGAAGAGTGTTTATTTCGCGCCGTACCGCTGGCGGGTGCAGCCCTGCTTGGTGACTTCTTGCAGCAGCAGTTTCATGGCCGCTTTGGTGGGCGCAAAACCTGGCTCTTGATTGGCCTGGTCGCCCAAGCCTTGATTTTTGGCGCGGCACATGCCAACTACGCGCAGCAACCCGCTTATGCGCGCCCGTTGGAACTGTTTTTACCGTCCCTGATTTGGGGCCTGGTTTACCTGCGTTTTGGTTTGTTGCCCGGGATTATTTTTCATTTTATTTTCGATTTAAGCCTGATGTCACTGCCCTTGTTTGCCACCCAGGCCGATGGCCTGGCAGTCAGCCGCGCCATAGTGATTGCGATTGGCGCACTACCGCTGCTGCGGGTCGTGTGGGCGCGTTGGCGCGCTGGCAAATGGGAAGAATTGCCCGCCACTTTGCGCAATCATGCCTGGCAAATTATTACGCCTGCAGCATCGGCCAGCCAAACGCATCCCGCCAAGGGACACCAACATCACGCCACCGCCAGCGTATGGCTGCGCCGGATCTTGCCCGTGCTAGGCTGCGTCGGCGTACTGGCCTGGTATGCCTTCCCGCCCAAAAGCGCGCAAACCTTGCCCTTTTCGATGAAGCGCAATCAGGCTGAACAAGTGGCGGCCCAGGCCCTGGCTGAGCGTGGTGTGAAGCTCAACGCCAATTGGCGACATTTTTCCATTATTCGGCCTGACTTGAGCCGGGGCCATGAGTACATTTGGCAAAACGCGGGCGTGGCTGCCTATAACCGCTTGCAAGGGCGCTACCTGCCGCCCGTGGTATGGCAGGTGCGCTATATTCAATTTGTTGATGATGTGGTGCAACGGGCCGAAGAATGGGTGGTCAATGTTGAGCAAGGGGTGGATGCCCAAGGCGGCGCGCCCCACGTGCGCGGCATTGTTCATGTCCTGCCAGAATCACGGGCCGGTGCCAGCCTGAGTGTGCAACAGGCGCGCAACCTGGTGCTACCCGCCTTACAACAACGACTGGGAGCCAGTGCCACCCAATTACGCGAATTATCCGCCCAAGAAACCAAGCTGCCGCAACGCCGGGACTGGCTATTCAGTTTTGCTGATGATCAAGCCTCGATGCTGAAAAAAGGCGAAGCGCGCATCGAAGTGCATCTGGCGGGAGATGAAGTGGCGTCTGTACGTCGCGCCATCCATATCCCGGAAGAATGGGAGCGGCAACAACGCGCGCAAGCCGCGCCGATGCAACCGCTGCGCATCGGCTTGGTGCTGGCCCTGGTATTGCTGGGTGCAGGCAGTTGCATTATGTCGATCAAACTCAGCTCGGGTAAAGTCCGATCCGATTCTTCTGTCTGGGTCGCCACGATCGGGCTATTTGTGTTGACTGCGCTGGGGCAAGCCAATCATTGGCAATCCATCGCGAGCCAATTAAGGACCGAGCAACCACTAACCTTGCAGCTTGGTACGATGCTGGCAGGCCTGCTGCTGGTCACCACCTTAACGGCGGTGTTGGGTGGCGTCATGCTCAGTTTGGCGCGCCAGGTTGCGGCGCAAGACAACCTCGGCCCCGACCTGAACGGCTGGCGCGCATGGCTGGCTGGCGCGGCACTGGCTGCGGCAATCGTGGGAGCCAAAACGGTCTTCAGCAGTCTCTTTCCCGGCAACGCGCCCTTACCTCTGGCGCTCCATGGATTGGATGCAGTGATTCCGACCTTTTCCGCCTTCGCCAGCGGCGTGACCGACGTTCTCATCAAGGGCAATTTATTGCTTTTGGGCTTAAGCCAACTCCAGCAATTCAACCACCATTTCACGCGCCGCCAGGTGCCCACCATCTGCATACTCTTGCTGGTGGGTTTGGGGCTGGCAATGGGTGCGCCAGATATTGCGCAGTTTTTGATCAAGGGCGGCGGCTATGGTTTGGGTTTGGCGTTGGTGTATTTACTGGTGGCACGCTTTGAACCCAAATTGCTATTCATGGCGTTATTTTACATGCTGGTTCTGGAACGTTTGCAACAAGCCTGGGTTGCGCCTTGGCCCGGAGCCTGGGGCGATGCCATGCTCCATGCGGTAGTACTGCTGATCAGCGCCAGCTGGTGGTTTGGCTTTTTAAGAAAAAATGCGGTGCGACAATAAACCCGTTCCAAACCTGTTGCGCCTGCCTGATCCAGTCGCTTTGTTAGACGCGTCACTCTAGAGAAAAGTGCGTATTTAGTTTTCCCCCTCTAGTTTTTATCGATAAACTGCAAGCTATCAAAAAGAGTTCGTCGGTGACCCCGGCGCGTGGCATTGATCAACTACTGGAGTATAAACTATGAACACAGCATCCCAATTATTTGCAAAAGCAACCAACAACGTCTACGCTGATACAGTGCGTGCCTCGGCTGAAAAAGTTTGGGAATCTACCCAAACCAAACTCAACCAAGCTCAACTGGAAAGCACTATCCGCCTGTCGAAATTGGCACAGAAAAATTTATTGGCCATGGCCAAAGGCGCTGAAAAACTGAGCCAAACTTTGATCGATTTGTCCGACAAACTGGAGCCAGTTGCCAATCCGGTGGAAGCCAAGCCAGCCAAGAAAGCCGCTGCCAAAAAGCCAGCCGCTGTTAAAGCTGCCCCAAAGGCAGCAGTTAAAGCAGTTAAGGCAGCAGTTAAGGCACCTGCCAAAGCCAAAGCAGTTAAAGCAGCACCAGTTGAAGTTACACCAGAAGCAGTCGCTGCATAATGTTTTAATTTTGCCGGGCAAGGGCATTGAAAAGGTGGATGGGAAGCGCATTGTTTCCATGAAGCGGCGAAACTTTTCAATGTCAGCCCGAGCATGATTAGCCGCATCAATATCGTTTTCAGTACCGTTTTTTGGAATCAAGATTGAACGATCGTCTTGTTCCCTGTCGCAGTCCTGTTGTAATCCTGTCCTGATCCTGTTGTCTCCTCTATCTCCGTCAAGGAATAGATTTAGCTCGCCAACCTGGCGGGCTTTTTTTGTGGCTGACGCAAAAAAAGCTCGCCAGGTTGGCATTGCGGTGTTGAATACGCGCCTGATGGATTTCAGGCGCGCACCTCCATACTCAACTCATTTTAGCGTGGCAACACGCTACTGCCCATCAAAAACTCATCCACTGCGCGCGCGCACTGGCGGCCTTCGCGTATCGCCCACACCACCAGCGATTGTCCACGTCGCATATCTCCCGCCGCAAACACTTTGGGCACCGAGGTTTGATAACAACCCACACCATCAGTGGTGGCTTTGGCATTGCCACGGGCATCTTTTTCCACCCCAAACGCTTCCAGCACTTGCTGCACGGGCGACACAAAACCCATCGCTAAAAATACCAAATCGGCTTTCACGGTAAATTCGGAATCCGGCACTTCCTGCATTTTGCCATCTTTCCATTCAAGACGGCAGCCAATTAAACGCTCGACCTTGCCGCCCTTGCCTTCCAGCCGTTTGGTAGCGACCGACCAGTCACGCTCGCAGCCTTCTTCGTGCGAGGAAGAGGTGCGCAGCTTGGTGGGCCAATACGGCCAGACCAAAGGTTTATCTTCTTGCTCGGGTGGCCTTGGCAATAATTCAAATTGCGTCACCGCCACTGCGCCATGGCGGTTGGAGGTGCCAACGCAGTCAGAACCGGTATCGCCACCACCAATGACCACCACATGCTTGCCATTGGCTTTGATTTGATCTTTGACCTTGTCACCCGCATTGACGCGGTTTTGTCCGGGTAAGAAATCCATCGCAAAATGCACGCCTTTTAATTCGCGCCCGGGCACGGGTAAATCACGAGGTTGCTCGGCACCACCGGCGATGATGACGGCATCAAAATCATTGAGCACATCTTCCGGAAAAATCGTTTCTTTCGCCATATTGCCAACCGTGGTCGGAAAATCTTTGCCCACCAAAGTGCTGGTACGAAATACCACACCCTCGGCTTGCATTTGCAAAATACGGCGATCAATCAAACCTTTTTCCATTTTAAAGTCCGGGATGCCATAGCGCAGCAAACCGCCAACCCGATCACTCTTCTCATACACCGTTACCGCATGGCCTGCGCGTGCCAATTGCTGGGCAGCAGCCAAACCCGCAGGGCCGGAGCCAACAATGGCGACTTTTTTACCGGATAATTTTTCCGGCGGCTGCGCGACGACCCAACCATTTTCCCAGGCTTTATCGATGATGAAATGTTCAATCGATTTGATCCCGACCGGCAATTCATTGATGCCCAGGGTACACGCCGTTTCACACGGCGCGGGGCAGATGCGCCCGGTAAATTCGGGGAAGTTATTGGTCGAATGCAAAACCTCCAGCGCGTTAACAAAATCGCCCTGATAGACCAAATCATTCCAATCCGGAATGATGTTATTGACCGGACAGCCATTATTGCAAAATGGAATGCCGCAATCCATACAGCGTGCGCCTTGTAGCTTGGCTTGCCCATCATCCAGGGCCAGGATAAATTCCTTATAGTGCTTCTTACGCTCCTGTGGCTCTTGCGCTGCCTCAGCCAAGCGTTGATATTCCATGAAACCGGTGACTTTTCCCATTACTTACCTCATCTGGTATAATTTTTGCCGAATTTTTTGCCAATTTTTTTTTGCAGACTCATTGCCGGGCCGCAGCCCGGCATCCGTCAATGCATCCGTCAATGTCAGGCAGCCTTCTTTTGATCTTGCCCAACCTGGCTCGCATTCATTTCGAGCAAAGCGCGTCGATATTCCGTCGGGAAGACTTTGACAAACTTGCCCCGTGCGCTCGCCCAATCGTCAAGCAATACCCGCGCCCGGGTGCTGCCGGTGTATTTGAAATGACGCTCAATCAAACCCTTCAGGATCACTTCATCCAACTCGCCTACGCCACCGCGCGCCACACTATGCAACAAGGCGGCATCGGCATGCGCTTTTTGCTCGCTACTCGCCAGCACAGGGTCCAGACTCACCATGGCGGTATTGCATTTGCCGGAAAATTGCCCTTGCGGATCATACACATAGGCTACCCCGCCCGACATACCCGCAGCAAAATTGCGCCCGGTTTCGCCCAGTACCACCACGGTGCCCCCGGTCATATATTCGCAACCATGGTCGCCCGTGCCTTCCACTACCGCAATCGCACCACTGTTGCGCACGGCAAAACGCTCACCCGCCACGCCGTTGAAGAAGGCTTCGCCGGAAATTGCCCCGTATAACACGGTATTGCCGACGATGATGTTATCCACCGCCCACCCCCGGAACTCGGTATTGGGGCGCACAATGATGCGCCCGCCGGACAAACCTTTACCGACGTAATCATTACCCTCGCCCACCAGATCAAGCGTAATGCCGTGCGCCAGAAACGCCCCCGCCGACTGCCCCGCCGTGCCTTGCAATTGAATATGAATGGTATCGTCCGGCAAACCGGCATGACCAAAACGGCGCACCAGCTCGCCCGACAACATGGCCCCGACCGTGCGGTTGACGTTGCGTACCGGCGAGATAAACGAAACCCGCTCACCTTTTTCCAGCCCTGCTTTGGCCTGGGTGATGAGCTTGTGATCGAGCGCTTTTTCCAAACCGTGGTCTTGCTCCAAGGTGTGGTAGAGCTTGCTACCATCGTTCAAACTGGCTTGATAGAAGATTTTGCTGAAATCCAGCCCTTGCGCCTTCCAATGCTCAATCGCTTTGGACTTATTCAATAAATCGGCCCGCCCGATCAATTCGTCATAGGTGCGTATCCCCAATTGCGCCATCAATTGGCGCGCCTCTTCGGCCACGAAGAAGAAATAGTTCACCACATATTCGGGCTTGCCGGCAAATTTGGCACGCAGCACCGGGTCTTGTGTCGCCACCCCGACCGGGCAGGTATTGAGATGGCATTTGCGCATCATGATGCAGCCTTCCACCACCAAAGGCGCGGTGGCAAAGCCAATTTCATCGGCCCCCAACATCGCGGCAATCACCACATCGCGCCCGGTTTTCATCTGGCCGTCGGCTTGCACCCGCACCCGGGTACGCAAACCATTCAATACCAAAGTTTGCTGAGTTTCAGCCAAACCCAGTTCCCATGGCGAACCAGCATGCTTCACCGACGACAAGGGCGAAGCGCCAGTGCCGCCGTCATGCCCGGCGATGACGATATGATCGGCCTTGGCCTTGGTGACACCGGTGGCCACCGTGCCCACGCCCACTTCCGACACCAGCTTCACCGAAATCGAAGCGCGCGGATTGGCGTTTTTCAAATCGTGAATCAATTGCGCCAAATCTTCAATCGAATAGATATCATGATGCGGCGGCGGCGAAATCAAGCCCACACCCGGCACCGAGAAACGCAGTTTGGCAATGTATTCCGACACTTTATGGCCTGGCAATTGCCCACCCTCACCCGGCTTGGCCCCTTGCGCCATTTTGATCTGGATTTGATCGGCCGAATTTAAATACTCGGTGGTCACGCCAAAACGCCCGGACGCCACCTGCTTGATTTTCGAGCGCAGCGAATCCCCTTCTTGCAACGGGATATTCGCCACCACTTGCTCCTGGCCCAAAATGCTGGCCATGGTGGCACCCTGTTTAATTTGGATGCCTTTAAACTCATTCACATAGCGCGCCGGATCTTCCCCGCCTTCACCGGTATTCGATTTACCGCCGATGCGGTTCATCGCCACGGCCAGCGTGGCATGCGCTTCGGTACTGATCGAACCCAAAGACATGGCCCCGGTGGCAAAGCGCTTGACGATTTCTTTGGCCGGCTCCACCTGATCCAGTGGAATCGCCTTGGTCGGGTCGAGCTTAAATTCAAATAAGCCACGCAAGGTTAAATGACGTTTGCTTTGGTCATTGATAATTTGCGCGTATTCTTTATAGGTAGAGAAATTATTGCTGCGGGTTGAATGCTGCAATTTGGCAATTGCATCCGGGGTCCACATATGGTCTTCACCGCGAATCCGGTAAGCATATTCGCCACCCGCGTCCAGCGCATGAGCCAACACCGGGTCGTTGCTAAAGGCGGCACGATGTAAATTCAAGGCTTCTTCAGCCACATCAAACACCCCGATGCCACCGACATTGGAGGCAGTACCTTTGAAGTATTTATTCACAAATTCACTGTTCAAACCAATCGCTTCAAAAATCTGCGCGCCGCAATACGACATATAGGTTGAAATACCCATTTTCGACATGACTTTCATCAAGCCCTTGCCAATGCCCTTGGTATAGTTGTAGATGGCTTTGTCGGCGGTGAGGTTGGGCGAGACCCCGGGCGACATGGTTTCAGCCATTTGCACCAGGGTTTCCAGTGCCAGGTAAGGGTGTACCGCTTCCGCCCCATAACCCGCCAACAAGGCAAAGTGGTGGGTTTCACGCGCAGAACCGGTTTCAACCACCAAGCCAGTGGAAGCGCGCAAGCTGGCTGCCACCAAATGCAAATGGATGGCCGAGGTGGCGAGCAGGGCAGGAATTGCGACCTGATTGGCATTGATATGGCGGTCAGAAATCACCAGAATATTATGGCCCGATTTCACCGCATCCACCGCTTCCGCGCACAACGAGGCGATACTCGCTTCAATCCCTTGCTTACCCCATGCCACCGGATAGCAGATATTGAGTTCATACACTTTAAACTTGCCGCCGGTATGCACGCCGATATTGCGCAAACGCACCATATCGGTAAAATCGAGCACGGGTTGCGATACTTCCAGCCGCATCGGTGGATTAATGTTGTTGGTGTCGAGCAAATTCGGGCGTGGGCCGATAAACGACACCAGCGACATCACCATCGCTTCCCGAATCGGGTCAATTGGTGGATTGGTCACTTGCGCAAACAATTGTTTGAAGTAGTGGTACAGCGGTTTGAGTTTGTTGGACAACACCGCCAGCGGCGAGTCATTACCCATCGAACCAGTGGCTTCTTCACCGTTCACGGCCAGCGGTTGCATCAGAAACTTGACATCCTCTTGCGTATACCCAAAGGCTTGCTGGCGATCCAGCAAGCTTGGCGGCACGCTTTCGCCCTGGGCCAGCCCTTTGTTTTTATCGAATTTGCCTTCAATCAGTTTGATGGCATCGAGCTTGATACGCACCGAATTAATCCAGGCTTTATACGGCTTGGTGTTGGCGTACATATCTTTGAGTTCTTTATCGTCGATGATGCGACCGGCTTCCAGATCGATCAAAAACATTTTACCGGGCTGCAAACGCCATTTTTTGATGATTTTTGATTCAGGAATCGGCAGCACGCCCGATTCCGACGCCATTACCACGAAGTCGTCGTCGGTCACGATATAGCGCGAAGGGCGCAAGCCGTTACGGTCCAGCGTGCCGCCGATATGGCGGCCATCGGTAAACGCCATCGCGGCGGGGCCGTCCCACGGTTCCATCATGGCGGCATGGTATTCATAAAAGGCGCGGCGGTTTTCATCCATCAGGGTATGATTTTCCCACGCTTCGGGAATCATCATCATCATCGCCTGGGCCAGCGGATAACCTGCCATCAACATCAATTCGAGCGCGTTATCAAAGCAGGCGGTATCGGATTGGCCTTCGTAAATGAGCGGGAATAATTTTTTCAGATCGTCGCCCAGCACGGCCGACTTCATGATGCCTTCCCGCGCACGCATCCAGTTGAAGTTGCCCTTGACGGTGTTAATTTCCCCGTTATGCGCAATCAAGCGATACGGGTGGGCCAGCGGCCATTCGGGGAAGGTATTGGTGGAAAAGCGTTGATGCACCAGGGCCAGTGCCGAAATACAACGCGAATCTTGCAAATCGAGGTAATACACGCCGACCTGATTGGCCAGCAGCAAACCTTTATACACAATCGTGCGCGCCGACATGGAGGGCACGAAAAATTCTTTACCGTGGATTAATTTTAATGCCTGAATCGCATGGCCGGACGATTTACGGATCACATACAATTTGCGCTCCAGCGCATCGGTCACCATGATGTCGGGGCCGCGCCCGATAAAAATCTGCCGAATGACTGGCTCTTTGGTGCGCACGGTGGGCGACATTGGCATATCGCGGTCAATCGGCACATCACGCCAGCCCAATACCACCTGGCCTTCGATGCGCACGGCGCGCTCGATCTCTTGCTCACACGCAATGCGCGAGGCATGCTCTTTCGGCAAGAACACCATACCCACGCCATATTCGCCGGGGGGTGGCAATTCCACGCCTTGCCGGGCCATTTCATCGCGAAAGAATTGATCGGGAATTTGAATCAGGATACCCGCACCATCGCCCATCAATTCATCGGCCCCCACTGCGCCCCGGTGATTGAGGTTGCGTAAAATCGACAAACCTTGTTCCACCACGGAATGGCTGCGATTCCCCTTTATATGGGCAATAAAGCCGACGCCACAGGCATCATGTTCATTAGATGGGTCGTATAAACCTTGCGCAATCATAAGCAATCTCCAGCACGGAAAGAAGTCGAACCGCCAATTTAACGCAAGCCGGAAAATAATTCAAACCCTTTAATTGGGGTCAGAGTCAAATTAAATGCCATCAATGCTGAAATCTTTAAAAATAGGGCCAGAGTCGATAGGGGCGTATTCGATATGGCTTCCAGAAAATGGTATGATGCACCACTCCCGTCTTAAATTAGTGCAAAAATGGCCCGTCTACCCCGTCTCGTTGTTCCGTTTCAAGCGCATCATGTCATACAGCGTGGCGTGGATCGTCAAACCATCTTTCGGGAAGAAGCAGATTATGTGGCGTTTTTACAATGGCTAAGTCAGGCGGCGCAACGCTTCAAGGTGGCCATCCATGCTTATGTGTTGATGGGTAATCACGTTCATTTATTGGCATCACCCACCGATGCAGAAGGGCTGGGGCGCATGATGCAATGGGTCGGGCGTTATTATGTGCCTTATTTCAATCAAAAATACAGCCGTGCAGGCACACTCTGGCAAGGCCGTTTTAAAGCCTCGGTGATTGATTCCGAAGCGTGGTTTATGGCATGCAGTCGCTATATCGAACTCAATCCGGTGCGCGCTCACATAGTGGCAGAGCCGGGCCAATATCCTTGGTCCAGCTATGCGCATCATATTGGCGTCAAGTCCGACGCACTCATCACCGATCACCCGCTATATTGGGCGCTCGGCAACACGCCGTTTGAACGCGAAGCGGCCTACCAGCGCCTGCTGCAGCTAAGCCCCGGCCCGGATGAAATCGAGCAACTCCAACAGACGATACTCAAAGGTTGGGCCCTGGGTTCTGAACGCTTCAAGAGCAATCTGGAAAACCGCATCGCACGCCGTGTCAGCCCCGCCAAACGCGGCAGGCCAGTCAAGGCAGGGTAGCCAAACAGCAAGCCAGACTTACAGGCTCATGACATCCGCTTCACTGCCTTGCCCTGCGGCCGCCCCAAACAAAGCGGCAACCAGCGGATCGCGATGCACTGGCTCACTATGCGGTCGAATCGCATGATGTGTTTCATCGGCCAGCATGTAAATGCGCTGCCCATTGGCACCGACAGTCACATTAAGAATCGATCCCTGAGCCTGCAAAGAGATCAACTTCTCACGACTTGAACGATGTCGCTTGGACTGTACGATCGCTTCCTGGAAATCCCGAATTTTTTCGGAATTGTTGGATAAACGATACACTGCCTTGGTAGAGATACCTGGTTCTGCACTGCGCTCCAGAATGACGACTTCTTCATCCCGGAGTTGTTGCAAGTACTTTTGCGCACAGGCAGATTTGCAATTAAGCAGATGGGCTACTTCGCTGGCGCTCATGCTGCGAACGGTCAATTGTTCAATCAACTTCAGCAATTGCTGTGCACGGCGTTCCCGTGCAGAGATAGCGGGAATAGCGGGGATAGGATCAAAAAGTTTAAGCATAGGCGTTTCTTCGCAAATACTGAGATTGGTTCAAGGTTACGACTTTTAACTGTTGCAGCTTTGACTCTTTTTGCATATTCATTCAAATGATTTTTTGAACAATCGGATTCTGCACCTTTTCCGCTCTCTTGTCGCGCGTTTTTGCCGCGCCGCGACAATTTCTCCACACGCATAAACCTTTACTTTCCCGGCTGTAGAGCCTGTTCTGACACAGCCAGCACCCGTCATGCGTTCGCTGCCAGCATTCTTCTCAACAATACATTCCAATTTACAACCTCCACTGACAGTTTCCAATTAATATCAAAAATGCAGCGCAACAATAAAACATTCTGCAGCGCAGCATAGTCACCCTGCGCATCAGACTTAAAAGGATTGATATTCAAGACCAATCAAAATCAATTTTAAATTTTCTTGACTTCATCTTTAATCAAGGCCAATAATGAGGCACCAGCCTCAGTTGTACGGGCATTAAATAAAAGTTATTAATTTGTACTCAGACAAGGATTCACCATGTCAAACATTTCAAAAAAATCAACTTCCGGCGTGATTGCAGCCAAAGTTGGAAGCCTGCTCATTCCATTCCTGCTCTCCAGCTTTACCAGCCTTTGTCTTGCAGGCGTGAGCAATCCGATTTTCACCAATGATGCCACCACGATCACACTGCAATATACTTATACTGGCACTCCCAAAGAACGACAAATTTATTTCGACACCGATATTAAATCCACAACCGGTCACACCGTTGGCGGCTTGGGTGCCGATTTCCTCTTAGTTAACAGCAACTTATATCGCTACACCGGAACCGGGGGCTATAACTGGGCTTGGGCCACGGTTCGCAAAGTCAGTTATCTGGATAAAGGCACCATGGTCAAATGGGTGATTCCACGCTCAGCCCTGAATTGGCCGCCATCCATGCGCATCATCGCCAAAACCCTTGATCCCACCCAGGTCAGCGCAACCCTGACACTGAGCTATCAAACCACTTTGGCTCCCTTGAGCCGCGACCCATTACGCTGGCCATATGCCAGTGACAGTATTTGGAATATGCCAATCGGCAGTAATGCCGTCTACACACCCGCAAATTTACCGGCAGTACCAAGCAATGATCCATGGGCACCCATGCCGCAGCTCGAAAACGAACGCATTATCTTCCGCCCTGAAGCGCCAAAAACCAAAATCTATTACAACTCATCGGCCTGGGCAATTGGTGCCAACCGTTGTACGCCTACCACAACCCTGCTTGATACGCAGCCTTTTCCCGATAATTTTATCGTCGCTAACAGCCGCTACAATAATGGTGCTGTCATTTTGGAAGCCGATGGGCGCACACTGGCCCAATCACAACCGTGGACTCGCTGCACCTATGGCTCGGTTGCCACGGCCTTACTCACCTTCGCGCCAACTGATTTATACGGCAACGGTATTACTGGCGCACATGGTGGCTCGTATATGTCAGTGCTGGGCGGCACCATCCGTGTCGGAGAATTACGCCCCGGCGGCCAAGCACCGCGCCATGCATTAAAAATTGATGTGGATACCCGTGATATTTTGGCACCTTGCGCCGTCCGGGCCGATTGCTTCCGCTGGCCAGCCCAAACCTCGGATATTGATGCCGTCGGCTATTACGGCTCAATCAACCCAAATGCCCCCAAGGGTATGAAAATGGGGGCCTTGCTGGCGATTCCACCCTCGGTCGATATTAACCAGATGGGCCTTGAAACCGATCCCGGCCGTCAATTGGCCTGGACCATGCAAAACTATGGCATGTATATTGTAGACACCGTGGGTGGGCCAGGCTATACCTTTGCGGTAGAAGAAGGCTCGGAAGGTTCGGTGGCCGCGCAGTTTCAACAGGATTATGGCCACCCGATGGAACAACGGGTACGCGACAATACGCCTTGGACCCGCGATTTCCAACGCTTACTCACGGCACTCTGGCTGGTAGACAACAATTCGCCCACCAGTATTGGCGGTGGAGGAACACCGCGCCAACCCCTGGCACCAGAGCTGCCACGCTGATCGGCAGCATCGGTCAGGTTTGAATACTGGCCCGAAAAAAGCGTCGGGCATGCGATAATACGGCATATTGATTAGCCTAAAGTTCACCATGCCCACCTTCGCCCCCCTACAAAACGACACCTTTCTACGCGCGCTGTTGCGCCAACCAACCGATTACACCCCGCTCTGGCTGATGCGTCAGGCGGGGCGTTATCTACCAGAGTATCGCGCCACCCGCGCCCGTGGTGGCTCGTTTATGGGTCTGGCGACCAATCCGGCATATTGCACCGAAGTAACGCTGCAACCTATCGACCGTTATGGCCTGGATGCGGCGATTTTGTTTTCTGACATTTTGACCGTACCCGATGCCATGGGCTTGGGATTATTCTTTGCCGAAGGCGAAGGCCCCAAGTTTGAGCGCCCTTTACACGATGAAGCCAGTATTTTGGCGCTGCAAGTACCACCCATGGAAAAACTCGATTATGTAATGCAAGCGGTCACGCAAATTCGCCATGCACTGGCCGGGCGCGTGCCCTTGATCGGCTTTTCTGGCAGCCCCTGGACTTTGGCTTGCTATATGGTGGAAGGCGGCGGCTCGAAAGAATTTCACCGCATCAAAACCCTGATGTACCAACGCCCCGACTTGATGCATCATATTTTGCAAGTCAATGCCGATGCGGTGGCGGCGTATTTAAATGCCCAAATTGATGCTGGCGCGCAAGCGGTGATGATATTCGATTCCTGGGGTGGGGTATTGGCCGATACCGCCTATCAGCAATTTTCATTAGCCTATATGCAAAAAGTTGTCAGCCAACTCAAACGGGAACACGATGGTCAGCGCATCCCCTGTATCGTGTTCACAAAAGGCGGTGGCTTGTGGCTGGAACAAATCGCCGCCATCGGTGCCGATGCGCTGGGTTTGGATTGGACTGTCAATTTGGGCCAGGCGCGCGCACGGGTTGGGCACCAAGTGGCCTTGCAAGGCAATCTTGATCCGGCAGTACTATTTGCCAATCCACAACAGATTGAAGCCGAGGTGGCACGCACCCTGGCCGAATACGGCGCGCCCGCAACAGGTTATGTTTTTAACCTTGGACATGGCATTTCACAATTCACGCCACCCGATGCGGTTGCCACTTTGGTCCATGCGGTGCACAACATGAGTGGCAAGAAGTCCTTATAAAACCGGGGCTTGGCGAACACTCTGAAGAAACTGCTGGAATAGGGTCAAAGGGTAAATGTGCAGTCCAATTGTGAAAAATCGCGCAGCAGTTATGCACAAAAATGGTGCCGCCACACACTTGCAAAAATAATTTTTGATCCCTGTTGTAAATTTTATTAAGTCATTGATTTTAAATGGGATTTTTTTTTGCCCGGATTTTGAGCAATCTGTTGGAAGCCGCATAAATACTAGCGCCCCGGGCTGTCAAGGGGGTGTTTTCCACAAAGTTATCCACAGATATTGTGGATAGCTCAAAAAACCCTTACGAAACCGTAGCTTATGGGCTTTTCTTCACAAAATGACGACCTGCATCCTGAAAATCGCGCTCGACACGCCGCTTGACATTTGCTTTGATTATTCCTGGAGCATGGCCGATGGCGTGCCACAGCCTGGCCAATTGGTACAAGTGCCTTTTGGCAAACGCGAAATGACGGGCTTGATTGTTGGCATCCAACAGGAATCAAGCGTCGCCGCCAACAAGCTCAAAGCGGCGCTCAGCATCACACAACAGTTGCCTGCTTTATCCGCGCAATGGATTGCTTTATGTCAATTTGCTGCCGATTATTATCATCGCCCTTTGGGTGAAGTGGCACTGCCAAGTTTACCCAAAAATTTGCGCAAGGCCGATCCCTTGGCTTTAAATCGCGCTTTAAAAAAAGTCGCGGCTGAAAAATCAACAAAGCCTGCCGCTGCACACGAACAACCAACCCCGCCGCCGCTCAATGATGAGCAGCAAAGCGCGGTGCAGGCGATTAGCCAAGCCCAAGGATTTACCCCGTTTTTATTGTTCGGCATCACCGGCAGCGGCAAAACCGAAGTGTATTTGCAAGCGAGCGCGCATATTCTGGCGCGTGATGCCAGCGCGCAAATATTAATTTTAGTGCCGGAAATCAACCTGACGCCGCAGCTTGAAAACAATATCCGGACCCGCTTTCCCGGCTTACAGTTGGCAACCTTGCACAGCAGTCTGGCCGAAGGCGAACGCACGCGCCATTGGTTGGCAGCGCACCTTGGGCAAGCCAATATTATTCTGGGCACGCGTTTGGCGATTTTGGCGTCGCTGCCCAATTTGCGCCTGATTATTATTGATGAAGAGCACGATCCTTCCTACAAGCAACAAGAAGGTTTGCGTTATTCCGCGCGCGATCTGGCGGTATGGCGCGCGCGCCAATTGGGCATCGCCGTGGTGTTGGGTTCGGCCACACCCGCATTGGAAAGTTGGCAACAAGCGCTGTCGGGGCGCTACCAAAAACTCACGCTCAGC
>CAMBDR010000013.1 GCA_945864765.1 Janthinobacterium lividum
CAACACCGCATTTCACTTCAGCACGGCCTTGCATTCTTATTGGAAACTTGATCAACTGGTCGCCTGCCAGATTGCGGGGCTGGAACACCAAGCCTATAGCGACCATCTTAGCGATGATGCGCCAGCCGGGCAAGACCAGCGCCCCCTTGCCGATCTCAGCGAGAAAATCGACCGCATCTATCGCGGTGTGAAATTGGGCGCAGGACAGGGTTTGCAGCCACTGCAATTACAAGAAGGCGCACGTTGCTTGCAGATGACGCAACAAGGCTTTCATGATGTGGTGGTCTGGAATCCGGGTGCAGCCGATACAGCGACACTCAACGACCTGGACAATAGCGAATATCAGCACTTTATTTGCATTGAAGCGGCCAATGTCGATATTCAAACACTGGCCCCCGGCAGCAGCCTGGAAGCATCCCAAACCATTCGAACTTTAAAACTTACCTCACTTTGACCGCATGCTCACGGGTTTCATGAAAGGTCAGTTTGGGCCAACGCTCTTGCGTCAGACGTAAATTGACGCCCGAGGTGGCCAAGTAAGCCATATTACCCGCCGCATCGTAGGCCACATTATGGCCCAGTGCTTGTTCAAAATCGGCCAAGATACGCTTGTCATCACAACTGACCCAGCGCGCGCTGCTGATGCTGGTGCCTTCAAACACGGCATCGACGCCATATTCATTCATCAAACGGCTGGCAACGACTTCAAACTGCAAAATCCCGACCGCGCCCAACACCAATTCGCCGCCTTGCACTGGCTTAAACACTTGCACCGCGCCCTCTTCGCCCAATTGCTGCAAACCTTTGTGCAATTGCTTGATTTTGAGCGGATTGCGAATCCGTACCGAGCGGAAAAAATCGGGTGCAAAATAGGGAATGCCGGTAAATTGCAGCATCTCCCCTTCCGAAAAGCTGTCGCCAATCTGCATATTGCCGTGATTCGGTAAGCCGATAATATCGCCCGCATACGCTTCTTCGACCTGCTCACGGCTGGCCGCCATAAAGGTCACCACGCTGGAGACTTTGATTTCACGTCCCAGGCGCAGATGCTTGATTTTCATGCCGCGCTCGAAATGGCCCGAGCAAACCCGCAAAAAGGCAATGCGGTCACGATGTGCGGGGTCCATATTGGCCTGGATTTTAAACACAAAGCCGGAAAACGGCGCTTCGTTGGGGGCGACCGAGCGCACGCTGGCATCGCGCTCGCGCGGCGGGGGGGCCCAATCGACCAAGGCGCTCAAAATTTCACGCACGCCAAAGTTGTTAATGGCCGAGCCGAAAAACACCGGCGTTTGTACGCCCGATAAAAAGGCTTGCAAATCAAAGGGATGTGAAGCGCCGTGCACCAGTTCGACTTCGGTTTTTAGTTGTTCGATTTCGTGTGGGAACATTTCCGCCAAACGCGGGTTATTGATACCGGACACGACTTCAAAACTTTGATCAGCTTTTTCATTACCGGGCGTGAACAACATGATTTCATCACGCAATAAATGGTAGACACCACGGAAGGTTTTACCCATACCGATAGGCCAGGTCACGGGGGCGCATTGAATTTTGAGGGTCGATTCCAGTTCATCGAGTAATTCGAGCGGATCACGCGTTTCACGATCCATTTTATTGATGAAGGTGACAATGGGCGTATTACGCATGCGGCACACATTCAATAACTTAATGGTTTGTGATTCCACGCCTTTGGCGGCATCGATCACCATCAGGGCGGAATCGACTGCGGTTAATACCCGATAGGTATCTTCGGAAAAGTCTTGATGGCCGGGCGTGTCGAGTAAATTGATGACATGGTCACGAAATTCAAACTGCATCACCGAACTGGCGACCGAAATGCCGCGTTGCTTTTCGATTTCCATCCAGTCGGAAGTAGCGTGGCGTGCGCTCTTGCGCGCCTTGACCGTGCCCGCCATTTGAATCGCACCGGAAAACAACAACAGTTTTTCAGTCAGCGTGGTTTTACCCGCATCCGGGTGCGAAATAATGCCAAAGGTGCGGCGGCGCTGAACTTCGCGGCTAATTTGGGCCACGGGCACGCTGACAGGTGCATCCGGGGCTTCGTTGGTGTCGATATCTGTGGCCATAATGAATTAGGATGTCCAAAATTGGACTCAAGCAAAAAGTCTGCTAGTGTACTGGCGATTGGACAGAATGTCTATCGCTAAACAGCACGCTGAATCAATCGGCTTCAATCCGTTTCAAACCAGCATGGATTGAGCAAAGCGCAGCCTCAACTCAACCTAAGCACAAAATCGATCCCGAGTGCAGCCCAGGATTCGGTTTCCTTATCAAACCAATAAGCCAAGGTGGGATGCAAGGTGGTATAGCGCCGTGGTATTTCAAATTCAATTTTTGTTTTAAAGCGCAGCCGCAATTCACCAAAATCCACTTCAACCCGGCAATGCATAAACACAATCGCAATCCGCAATGCCAGTAAGGCCTTGGCAAAATCGGATTCTTGCAAGGCGTCGCCCAGCTTGCGCAAATTACCTTTTTGCCCCAGCAACAGCTTACCCATCAATTTTTGTTCACGTGTGGTAAAACCGGGCAAATCGACGTTTTCAACCAAATAGGCGCTATGTTTATGGTAGTCGGTTTGCGATACCATCAAACCGGTTTCATGCAACAGGCCACTCCACAACAATAGACGCGAATAATGATCGGACAAGGGTTTGAGTTGAACAAACAAAGCCAGTGCTTCATCGGCAACGCGCTTGGCACGCGTTGCATCGACCTCAAACTTGCGCATACAAGCACGCACCGACTGCTCACGCCGATCACGCTGGGTTGCACGGTATTGCAAATCCCACATCACCCCCATGCGCAAGCCTGCCTCAATCGGGGTGACGGATTCAAAATCAAGTTCTTGCATCACAGCCAACAAAATACCAATCCCACCCACCAAACTGGGCGCGCGGTCAGGGCGCAACCCCATTAAAGCGATGGCTTCGATCCGTCCTGCCTCTACAAACCGCTGTTGCAACAACAATAAATTGGTACGCGAGAGTGTACCATCGCCAATTTGGTTTTTTGCGATCAGGTCGGATAAAGCACGGATGGTGCCCGATGAACCGTAAGCCACTTTCCAAAAATTGGGGCTAAACGGCGGCGCGGCATCTTCAAAACGGCTGCGCGCCGAAATTAAGGCCGCGTCAAACACCTCCGCATTCAAATTACCATCAGCAAAAAACTGGCTGCTTTGCTTGCCAGTGCCAATGCTGAATGATTCGGCCCGCTCCACTTCCTGGCCGCGCCCGAGTATCAATTCGGTCGAGCCACCGCCAATATCGATCACCAAACGGCGCTCGCCGGGCTTGGACAAGCAATTGGAAACGCCCAAATAAATCAGACGCCCTTCTTCTTCCCCTGAAATAATTTCAATTTCACAACCAATCGCCTGTTCTGCCATTGGCAAAAAGACCTGGCTGTTTTTTGCGACCCGAAACACATCGGTCGCCACCACCCGCGTGGCATCCAAGGGAAATTCGGCTAAAACCTTGGCAAAGCCGCGCAAAGACTCCAGAGCGCGCTCCATTGCGGCGGCAGTCAGGTTGCCTTCGGCATCAAGATTGGCGGCCAGTCGAATTTGATCGCGAGCACTTTTAATAATGCGAATGGCGTCCCCGTCATACTTCCCAATATGCAAGCGAAAACTATTTGATCCCAAATCAACTGCTGCAAACATCCCGGCTCCTCTGTGGTTCCTACTGTGGCGGCGCTATGATACCATCAACCCGCCATCCGAAGTGGCCTCCCTCACACAATTACGCCCTGCATTTTTTGCCGCAAGCATCGCTTCATCGGCACGTTTAACCACACTGACCAGGCTATCATCGGGTTCAATCAGGGTCACGCCAAAGCTCGCTGTCACCGATAACATGGCGCGCTCGGTTTTAATTTGCAGGGCCATAATCGCCAGACGCATACGCTCGGCCACCAGGTGGGCGTCTGGCAAGCTGGTGCGTGGCAACAACACCGCAAACTCTTCGCCGCCCAAACGCCCTATCATATCCGAGTCACGCAACTGGGTTATACCAATTTCCACCACTGCCTTGAGCACTTGATCACCAACCGCATGACCGTAATTATCATTGATACGCTTAAGATGATCCAAATCCAACATCAGCACCGCCGTGCTATTGCCGGGTCGGCGCGCCAAGGCTAACCATGGATTCAAGGCACTCAAAAAACTGCGCCGATTGGGTGCCTCGGTTAAAGGATCGACCAAGGCCAAACGATGTAATTGGGCTTCATGTTGTTCGCGCGTGAGCAGTAAAAAACCAAAGCCATGGATGAGCATGAGCAAAACCATGCCGATCAAGCTGGCGCTTTGAATTAGGTGATTGCCCATCAAAGTAAGGCTTTTCAGCAACGCAAGCACACCGCCAAGCGCGATGATGCCTGCAATCAGCGCCGTAGCGAGCGCCACAAAACGGCGTAAGCGGCTTGCATGACGCCAATCCGACATAAAAGCCGCCGCTGAAGCCGCATACAGGACACTGACAATCAAGGCCGCTGCGCCCCAAAAGGTCGCGAAATTTGCAACGGGGCCAGAAGCCAGCCCAAAAACGATAAACAGGATGCTGGCAATGGCCCAGGCAGGCAATAAAACTTTGCGCCAATCGTTAAACTCGCTCGATTCCCAGATCGCACCGACTTCCAGCGCAATGCCAGCAAACAGTAAGGCATTACCCATCAGCACAAAATCGGGAATGATTACTCCTAAAAACAACAAAGTCCATGCCAAAGCTTGCACAGACTTGGATCTAAACCAAGTTTTCAGGGTGTTGTATGGCTCAGTCGATGGTTCAACGCCAGCGCGAAAGAAAAACAAACTGACCGCGAGTCCCCCATTACTCAAGGCCAGCATCAACATCAAAGTTGGATTATCGACCATCATTAGTGCGGCGCGTAATCGAGGCGATGGATCTTACACTTCATGTTCAACATTGGTACTGCCATCGCCAACCTGGCTGCTCCAGGCACGAGTAAAGTACCATTTTTCTTCTTCGGTTGGCGGGTCTTGCCAAAACACGATGAGTGTGCCTTTATGGTCGTGTAGTTGCGCCACTTTGAGAATAAACTCTTTATTGTCCGCCTGATCTGCCAAAGCCACCGCATAACCATAGACTCGTGTTAAGCGTTCAAGTCGATCTGGCTCAGTGAAGCTGTTGGTGGCAGTAATGGTGGCATGATCTAAAAACATGGTTTCCTCTCGATTCTTATTATCAGAACTGCTCTATCCAAGCCGCCAGTCGCAATGCAACCGATGCGGTATCCAAGGGTACGGCACGACATTGCAAGCCTACCTCAGAACGCGTAATTTGCAAGCTGGCCTCCAGCCCATCGAGCCATAACAGATAGGCCAACCAACTAATATGTTCAGGTGATACGGGTGCGGCTATCGGTGCCGATAAAAACTCGGCCAAGTTAATTTCATCGATTAAGGTAACACAGCCAGAGGTGCCCGCCTGCACTTTACCGGGCAACAGCTCCAATAAAACATCCGACATTTGCTCCAGTGAACGCTGCGGGTAGCGCTGTTGAAGGAACTGCAATTTCAAGCGCAAAGCATAGGCCAATTCACCGTTACGGATGGCTTCCACGCTGACCAAATCAAAATAATCAAGCTGAGCCCAATTGGGCATGGGCGAAGTCACGCCGATTTTATGGGCGGCACCCAAATAAGTTTCAATCGGCGCATCATGGCCCCGTCCGAGCAAGCCAATACAAATGGAATTGAGCGCGCCAATCCGGCTTGATACCAGTTGCTTTTGCCGTACTTCCAATTTTTCTTGCAATAAACCACCATGCTCTTTGCGCAAACTTGCCAAGTCGAGTGACTGCTTCAATTCCATGCGCAAGACCGTGATATCCCACGGTTTTTGAATATAGCGATGGATTTGGCCTTGATTCACCGCTTCAATGGTTTGCTCCAATTCGGAATACGCGGTCGTTAAAATACGCACCATGTGCGGATAGCGATCACGCGCATAATGCAATAGCTCATTACCATAACCACCAGGCATGCGTTGATCCGACACTAATACAGCTAAAGAATCGGCGTATTGATCCAGCATCCGCTTGCCGTCGGCAACCGAACCCGCAGTGACAACGGGGGCTAAAGCGCCAATTGCCCGTTGAAAATATTTAACAGCCGTTTCTTCATCATCAACAAACAGGATCAGCGGCGAATTGGCATGCGCATGAGTCATGAATCGCTCCCTTACAAAGTTACTTTTTTCATCGGAAAATTCAATATCACGGTGGTGCCCTTGTCAACTTCGGATTCAATGTCAATGCCACCACCAAAAGACATCATAATGCGTTTGCAGAAAATAATTCCCCAACCTGTCGCATCATTTTCAGCATCGGTGCCATGTGATTCCAACAACAAACGATCCAAAACTTCAGGCGCGATACCCTGCCCATTATCGGAGATCCGTATCTGGGGATTGCCATCAACCAACACGGTAAAACACAACATCGGCGCAAAGCGTCCTTGCAAGGCACGCAAAGCATTACTCAACAACGATGACAAAACCAAAGAGATGCAATTTGGCAACACCGTCACACCAAAATCCTCCCGGATATCAGTTTGAATTAAACCACGTTCAGTCGAAGTCAAGGGGTAAGTATCCAGCAACGATGCAATTAACTGACAGGCACTGGTCACCGCCCTATCCCCTGCCGCATTCGGATTGGCATGCCGGATCGAACTCACAAAGGTCGAGAGTACCGACAAACAATAACTGGCGTTGTTGCAAATTGACAACATCGCACTACTCAATTCATCGCCACCCCGATTCGTCGCTTCGGCCGTGAGCCGACTTGCATCCTGGGCAAAATCCATGATCGACGCCAGTGGCGCATTCAATTCATGCGCTAAAAATGCCAATGTTTCATCAATCGCCAACAGTTTTTGCTGACGCATACTGCGCTCGCGCGCCAAGGCGGTGGCAAGCCTCAAAACTCGTCGAATTTCCATCAATCCCAGAGGTTTTTCCAAAATCTGGAAAATTTCACCCGAATTAATGGTTTCAAGCAACACGCTTTTATCCACATAGGCCGTCACCAGTATCCGTACAATATGCGGGTACTCGCGTTCGATCTGACGTAGCAAATCCCCGCCATCACGCCCAGGCATACGGTAATCGGTTACCAACACCCCCACCCTGTTCTTCGGGTCAGCCACAATATCAATGGCAGCATCCGCGCCTAAAGCGGTTAGCACTTCGTAATCTGTACCTACCGCCGAGGCAAAATACTTACAAGCCATACGCTCGTCGTCCACATACAGAATCGTGGTGGCTTTATAGTCCAAGTCATCCATTCCTCACTCCTTTATTTCAGCACGTGGAAGATCAAAAATCATTTGCGTCCATTCCCCAACAACACTTTCTGCCATCAGAGTCGATCCATGTTGCTCAATCACCCGATAGCTAATCGATAAACCCAACCCTAAACCCTGGCCCACATCGCGCGTGGTAAAAAAAGGCTCAAATACGCGCGATAAATTCTCGGGAGAGATCCCAGGCCCATTATCGCGCACAACGACCCGTAAACGATCATTTCGCCATTGCGCCGTAATGTTTATTGCAGGATCAGTCCGGCCACATTTACGCATCGCCATGACGGCATTATTCAGTAAATTGATTAATACCCCGATAATTGCGCCTTCGTCACCACTGACTATGGTATCAGCATCCAGCTCCTGTGTTAGCGCTACCCCTTTCATTTCATAACCAGTGAAACGTAAAGCGGTCTCCAGAGCACTGGCAAAGGCAAATCGTGACACTTGCGGCTGACCGTCCGGATTACGATAAGCGAAGGTCTTAAGATCGGAAACAATGTGTTGTACCCGGCGCATACCTTGCTTGGCATCGGTCAAACACTCCATCAGGTTGGGACTCGATTGCGCAGCCGGGTCTTCCATGCCAATATCAATTGCCATCAGACAAAAACTCACTGGATTGTTGATTTCATGCATCAATCCCGCTGCCAAGGTGCCAATCGCAGCCATTTTTTCCTGTTGCAACATTTGGCCCTTAATTTCGGCCAGATCACGATTCGCCTTTTCTTGTAATTTGTTTTTCTCTGCCAATTCGAAACGCAATTGAAACAACATAAAACGGGCTTGCTCATTAAATACGGTACATACGGCACTGGCGACGCCAGTAAAGGTCAACAACAAGGCATTGACTTGAAATGCCGCATGGGTCGATTGCACAGACCAATTAGGATTAAACCAACAAGCAAGCGAATAAATAACCAGCGTTATCAGGCTCAGTAAAATATTTTGCCAAAAACTTAATGGCAACACCACACCAGATGCAAAAACCGCCAAATTTAAGCCCGCGTAAAAGATCGAGTGTGCGCCATCGGTAACATAAATCATCCATGTTATGGCAATCTGGGGCAACAACAACCAGGTAAATGTCAGAAATTGAATCCACTTCTTGCCCCATTGAGTTGGCATAATCAATGTGATCAGGAAGATCAGGAAACTGCAAAAAATCCGCACCATGGCGAATTGGTATTGATGTGCCGGATAAAGGCTGTAATCGAGCCCCGCACCCAACATCATTAATATTATCCCGATGTACGCGCCACCCCGCCCAAAATCGAGCCGATACCCAAGCACCACACTTTCATAGCCAGTGTGTGCTGTTTTCGCCAAGGTAAACAATTCTTTCATTTAAACAATCGTCGCTTCTGCAAACACGTTAACTCCTGTTCTATCCGACCAAATTTTGTATTCTGTTACATCCTCAGGAAGCAAAGATGCCATCTTTGCTTCATCGCGATAAATTAAATACCATTCAAGCAAATGCTCCAACACAGACCGTTCCGGATTGGAGGAATGAACATTGGTATACAATAAGCGCCCTCCAAGACGCAAGCGCGCGGCAAAATGCATCAATAGCTTCGAGCAAACTTTATCCGACAAATAATCGAACAAACCCGCACAATACACGGCATCATACTCACGACTATCTTCGGAATTATGCAAGCGCCGCTTGATCATTTGATGCACCGACTCGCGCACATAGCTAATGGATACCGTTTTCCCCAGGCCACCAATGATCGAAGTCAATCGTTCACGGGTCCAATCCAACGTTTCTTCACTAAAATCAACCAAATCAAACGAAAGTAATTCAGGATCAGGATAAATCTGCAAAAAACGCTGTACTTCCGCACCTGGCCCACAGCCAATATTCAATACCCGGAACGGCCGCCCTGCTTTGCGCGCACTATCGGCCATACGCACCAAAAAGCTCACCAGAATATCAATCCGGTTACGATGCGCCACTGCAACTGACGCCTGTAAGAACGCCGCATTCATAATTTCAAAATAGGTACTTGGCCCTTGACGCGGATCATCCAGAATTTGATTCACCATTTGATAATCGCCAGCATACCCTAAAGGCTTGGTATAGGAACGAAATACAAAGGGTGCGCGCAAAGTCAGTGGATGCAATGCAGCCTGGGCAAACGCACTATGCAATGACGTTTGTTCTACCTCCACCAGAGACGCCTGATGATTCAATGAAAGAAAATAGGAGCTTGTTTTTTCAATCAAGGGCTCAGCCAATTCATAAAACACGTCTTTACGCAAGCGCCCGTCTTCCTTGGGCAGCGACTCGGATAAATCCACTTGCTCAATCCAATGCGAAACATCTGACAAAAATGCACGAAACTCATTCACAACAAGTTGATAATCACGCCGAATCTGGAAACGCGTCTCCCAATTTTGTACAAACGCCAGCGCCTCTTCGCCAACCGAACCTGGCACCACTTCCATTTCGGATAATTCACACCATTCGTCGATCAAGGTAACAGAAACAATCGCGGTAAGCCCGGTATTCATGATACTGATGACAACAGCCTTGCCCATATAGGCTTTTTTACCGCGCAAACGCACGGTCAATTCATGTAAAACTTCACTGATTTGCACAATCGAGTAGGGATTGTACACCTCCATCACTAAAGATTTTCTTTGTAAATTCAGGGCGGTAGCTCGCACCAACTCGCCTTGCGAATTACGAAATCCAACCATCGGATCAATTTGCGTTTGTGAATACATGATAAAGCGCCAGGAAGTTTTCAAAATAGCAAAGCAACACACCCCAAACTATCCAAAGAAGGTGAGAACAAGCATGTACAGTTCATGCAATCCAGTAAAACAGCAAACACCATTCTCAGCAATCAGGCCTGATTTGATCTGAGTGTACTATGTAATATTACAACGGGCAAATAGACTGACCAAGCAGATTCAATACTTGCACCGTCCATACTGGAAAAACAAAATTCATGCATTCGTAACCCCCAATTATGGATGGAGGAACCAAAGAAAAACATGCTTTGCCCAGGATTTTTTTACGCATCGTGCCACAACAGCCAAAAGCCGTCAGGAAGGTGGTATCGGCACAACGCGCGACTTGAATTTTATCCTCAAAAGAGCACTTGACAGACAAAACATGCCAATCAGGAAAACCGTGAAATTGAGCAACGCAACAACACAATCAACTAATGAGCGCGCTCTGGCAGATCTGGTATCGGCAAGCTTAAACCTAAGGCACGGCATGTTTGTTCATCAATTTCAATCCAGCACGCAAAAACAGGTTTGCCATCCACCAGTATCGGCGGCCCGGCACGATGCGCGTGGACGCCCATCCGGTACAATAACCGCTCAATTCCCAATGGTGAAACCGTGATCATGCGTTGGCCTCCCTGCTGCCGAACCACCTGGGTGGCGGCCGCCAGTAATTCACGGGTAGCCCGGGCTTGATGGTCACTGTTATTCGCCCCGCCATTCAAATTTGCGACAGCAAAACGGGAAAGCTCCCATACCTCATGGCTTGATGGCGCTGGCAAGCCATTCATCAACTGTGGAAATACTTCGCTCAATAGATAGGGGCGAACTGTGGGCAACAAGCGTGCGCAGCCGCAAATCTCGCCACTATCGTCACGCGCCACGACATACAGCGTGTCAGGGCGATCAAATTGATCTCTTTCCAGGCCATTTTGCACAGGCAATTGCCAACCCAGACGTTCAATAAATATTTTGTGACGATAAGACGCCACGGCGACCTCAAATTCAGGCGTAAATTCCTGAGAGTCACTTGAAATGGTTTGCATACGTCCCTCACCAAACGAAATTGTTTGATGCGATTACAAACCGAGCCGGACATTGGGGTAACTGTTAACCTTAACAGGACAGCTCAGCAACCCTGTCTTTGCATGCGACCCCGAGCACCCAAGATTGCCAATTGAATAATTCAAGCCAAGAATTGAGCATGCCAGCGGTAATAATATTTCCTAAATCATAACCATATTTATCGATCAGCATAATATTACTTCGAACCGCTTCCGGGGCCAATAACAATGAATCGGATTGACTATGCACGTACCAGCCCCAACCAACCGAGATTTCGGGAGTGGTATCGCTCCGACACTCAGAAAACCCTGCCACTTTACAAAAAATGGCTTGTGCCTGCAGTTCTTCCTGAAAATCAGCATCGAAAAAGGAAGTCAAGTGAAAAAATGGCAAAAGAGACAATTGCTCAATGGAAAGTCGCACATAACCATCTGGTGAAATAACCAGAATTGGCGTTTGAGGCGAACGAGAATGTAAAATGATTTCCAAGGTCGTTTGAATGAAAAGTGTTGGAAATAACAAATAGCGCTAGCATGCGTACCAAGTGATTCGTTATTATATTAGTCAAGTTTGGGCTGGTTGGCGACCTGTCAGAATTGACACTAAAAGGGGAATTGAGGAATGGAGAAATGGCTGGAAGAACAATTTGAGTGTTTGATGAAAATTGATTCAGAACACGAACTATTCAAACAGATAGCAATTTTGGCCCGGGAGATGGGATTTGAGTATTGCGCTTACGGGATTCGCATGCCCTTGCCGATCTCACGCCCAAGCTTTGCCCTATTTAACAATTACTCCCCTGAGTGGCAAAAATACTACCAGGAACGCGAATTTTTAGGCATTGACCCTACCGTACACCACGGTCTGAAATCAACCCGACCTTTGTTGTGGACACCCCAGGTGTTCGAATCAACCCCGGAGCTATGGGAAGAGGCCAGAGCCCACGGTTTGTGCTATGGCTGGGCGCAATCAGCACGCGATGTGAATGGCTCCATAGGCATGCTCACGCTCGCCCGTAGCGTAGGGCAACTACAGGTTGAAGATTTGGTCGCCAGTCAAATCAAGATGGTTTGGCTAAGCCAAATGACGCATGCGGGAATGGCGCGCTTACTGACGCCAAAAATGCTTCCGGAATCAGTGATTGTAATGACTGCGCGCGAGCGAGAGGTGTTGCGCTGGACTGCCGAAGGAAAGACAGCCTATGAAGTTGGGCAAATTTTATCGGTATCAGAGCGTACTGTGAATTTCCACATCAATAATGTTGTGGTAAAACTGGGCTCTACCAATAAAATCCAAGCGGCAGTCAAAGCTGCCAGCTTGGGATTGTTGTATTAATGCGACAAAAAAATAATCAAAAACTTTTATTGATCTTCTGACAAACAATAGAATTAACTGTTCACCCTTGCCGTTACACGACATCCATCAACCAAAAACGACAAACCAATGACCAACACCAATTCGCCTTCAGCAGAACGGGATGTGCCCGTAATGCCCGCTACCGAAATGGCGGTCATTGGTTTAATCACCAGATCAGCCGTTCCATCGACGGCTTGCACCGCCAAAATATAGGGCTGTGGTGAAGCGATGACGATTCCGACCCGCTCGACCCCCTGCTCATAACCCAGTGCCGTGGCCAAAGAACGCACAGGTAAAGGCCGTCCTTGATCTTTCAATACTGGCGCGCCGCCCACCTGCATAAAATTCTCAGGTAATTCAACCACGCGTTGAACCACGGCCATCGGCAAAGCCAATGCGGCCCCCGAGGTACTCACCAACATCGTGGGTACGATAGACAGTTCGATCGGCAAACGAATTGAGAATGTGGTACCAACCCCCAAAACCGAGTCAATACGAATTGTGCCGCGATTTTTCTCCACGGCAGTACGCACCACATCCATACCAACGCCCCGTCCGGAGACCGATGATGCAACTTCCTTGGTCGAAAAACCGGGCAAAAACACCAGTTGAAATGCATCATCGGCACTCAAAATAGCCGAATCACTAATCAAACCTTTGGAAATTGCCTTGCGCCGCAATTCTTCCGGGTCCATGCCCTTGCCATCATCGGATAACACGATCATGACGCTATTGGCTTCTTGCCAGGCTTTAAGCGAAATAAACGATTTCAAAGGCTTGCCTGCAGCCAAGCGCCCTTCCGGGCCTTCGATGCCATGATCCAGCGCATTCCGCAACATATGTACCAGCGGATCATATAAACTATCGACCACCACCCGATCCACCTCGGTTTCAGCCCCTTCGATATTTAAATCGACTTCTTTACCCAGGTCTTTTGCCAGCTCACGCACCAGGCGTGGAAACTTTTGAAACAAACGGCCAACCGGTTGCATCCGCGTTGCCAAGGTGGCGCGTTGTAATTCTGCTGAATAACGCGAACCACGCTCCAGCGTTTCAGCCAAAGTCGCCATCAGGGTGGCAGCTTGCCCATCAAACTTGAATTGCATCAGACGTTCCAACAATACGCTGGCCTGATTCGCCGCTTGCACCGACTCACCCGCCACCTCCAACAGCGCATCAAGCTTGATCGCATCAATACGAATGCTTTCTTCTTTAACTGGTGCGGTATTGGGACGATCAGCTGGCGGTGCCCGCTCTGCTTTCGGGCCATCAGCAGCAGCACGGGCGGCGCTTGCGGCTGGTGTCGGGGCTGCTGCAGGTTTGGCCACAGATGTGGGCACCGCTGTTGCAGCAGTCGCCACCGCCGGGCTTGCCGCAGCAGCAGTGACTGTATTAGCCGCAGCAACATAAGTACCCGCAGGCACCACCGCGACATACATTGCCACCCAATCCAAACCATCGGCCCCAATTTGACTCACTATGGGCGGTGCCACTGGCTCAGGCGCGGGTGCTTGCACGGGTGCGGGAGCGGCGACAGGTGCGACATCAATATCGTTCTTCCCTTCAATCGCATTCACCAGAATCAATTCCAGCCGCTCGGGCATGGCCGACAAACTTTCGGGCGGGGCACCATTGGCCAATTCGGTCAATTGATCAGCAACAAAACCGCTGGCCTGCAACGCGGCCTCAATCGCCAGAGGTGTCACGGGTGCCGCACCGGTTCGAAGTGCATCAAACAAATTTTCGGTCAAATGGCAAGCAGACACCATGGCTGGCAGCCCCATAAATCCGGCACCACCCTTAATCGTATGAAACGAACGGAAAACGGCGTTCAAGGTTTCCTTATCGTCCGGATTACGCTCCAGCCTTAATAAGTGCTCCTCTACATTCACCGCAAGATCCATCGCCTCGACGACGAAATCCTTGAGCATATCGTCCATTAGAATCCCAGATCAGCAAGAAGGTCATCGACATTATCTTGATCCATTGCCACAGTGGGCACGGATGGGCCTTGCATTAACACCACAGGTTTGGCCAGTTTCTCTCGCACTGACGGTGGGGCATTATCACGCAATAGTTCAGCCAATTCTTTTTCAACGGCCTTGGTAATAATCACCACTTTTTTGATCAGTTGACCGGTGATATCCTGGAAATCCTGCGCCATCATGATTTCAAGCAGGCGGGCTTTTTCTTTTTCAGTGGCATCACAGACGAAAGCGGCAAATGCTTTGGAGTCAGTCGCCAAAATCTTGAATTCGTCAATACTGAGTTTGCCGGCAAACAGGGCGACCCAACGGTCTTCCATTTCTTTGGATTTTTTCGACAGTACATCTTGCGCGGGCATACCGTCATCAAGGGTATTCAAGACCTTGTTGGCGGCTTGCTCGGTCAGGCTGGCCACATATTCAAGCCGATCCTGGGCATCAACGATTTGATTAGACGCGTCGCTGATGGCTTTGTCATAGCCTAATTCGCGTAAAGAATCATGCAACAGGCGCACGATGCCACCCAAACGCTCGTACATCGGTCGATCATGTTGCGATACCACCATTGCGGCGGATTCTGACACTTTTTCGACCACATGCTCGGTCATTCCGGCCTCCAGCACGATGGTGGGGTCGAGATGCACCTCTCCACCGGATTGCCCGCCTGGCTCGGGAACCGCCGCTACAACGGGTGGTGCGGCCGCAGGGGGAGGCGCAGTCGGTGCGACCACGTTCTCACTGCGTTGGCTGGCTGCTTGCTCGAAGAGCGCCTCAAAATCGTCATCAGCAGGCGGGGCAGCCGCAGCTTTAGCCAAAGCTGGAGCAGGCGTGGGCATTGCTTGAGCTCGTTGTGCGGACACTTCTTCAAACAGTGCATCAAAATCATCAGCGGCGTCGGTCATAATCCGTGCTTCTCCATATTTTTTGAAAATATCGTCTTCATGATGAATCTGTGTCAGGTTTTGGGCAAGTCCAACACAGAGAAAGACGCTGTTTTACATAACTAGCATGGCATTTTCGCCACATCTCACACAGTGTCTATCCATTTCAATCGGGATCGGGGAATTCACGCAAATACGCACACAGGTAGAACCCGACTGAAACAGATTTTTTTCCTTAAGTATGATACTAACATTGGATAGCGCGGGAAAACGTCTTGCGGGTTCCAACTTATCGACCTTTTCCCACTTCCAGCACTCAGCTTGGGCAAATTCAAATTCAGATGACCGATTAAGGGGGGATTTGCTGTGTGATCAAAACAACGCTATGTTAAAAAAACGCCCAACTTCTACGCATCGAACAAAATTTCAGGCGAAAAAAAACCCGGCGAACCGGGGTTTTTTCAGCTTGCGTCAACTTAAATATTCTGAATATTCGAAGCTTGCTTGCCTTTAGGGCCAGCTGTCACTTCAAACGAAACGCGCTGATTCTCTTTCAAGGTTTTGAAACCAGGCGAATTAATCGCCGAGAAATGAGCAAATAAGTCTTCACCACCTTCATCAGGTGTGATAAAGCCGAAACCCTTTGCATCGTTAAACCACTTTACAATTCCAGTTGCCATTACATAATTCCTATTTCAGTTAATTTGGGCTACTCGTTAAAAAGCCAGATCGCCGCCATTTCACTGTACGACTACCGCAAACTCCAACGAAGCGGCAATTATACTGCATAAAATCATCTGCAGCCAATTATTCCACAAAAGTTGTCTCTTTTTTTTAAAAAAATATCAAATCCTCATGGAATTTCAAAAAACATGCCCGATCACTCTTTTATCTCATCCCAAAGGGCCCGTACTTGCGTCGCCAGGGACATGGGATCAAAGGGTTTGGCGATGATGCCTAACGCACCCAGTGATTTATAGTACTCAACTTCACTGGTTTGCACTTTCGCAGTCATAAATATCGCGGGCGTGGTTGCAGTATTGGCGAGCTTGCGCAAAGCCTCCAGGGTGGACGGGCCATCCATTTCCGGCATCATTACATCAAGCAATAAGAGATCCGGCACCAATTTTTCCGCCTCTTGAATGGCGACCCGACCGGAACTGCAAATCGTCAACTGAAACCCACCTACCATTTCAAGTGCAATCTGGGCCACAGTTTGAATGTCCGGATCATCTTCAACGTACAAAATATGCTGGAGTATTTTCGAATTCATGGTTTTTTCCCTATTAATTTTCTGTGATAACGAGTGCCAATTTTTCACATGCCTGTTGTAAATTTGCAGCATCTACCGAGACACGCCAGAAACGAACAACCCAAGATGCCTCGAATCGATGTCTTTCCCCCGGTCAATTCGATCAATAGCTTACATCGTCCCCTATTCAGAAATCCACGTCAAGCACAACCCTTATTTGGTGCCAAAAATCCGGTCACCCGCATCCCCCAAACCGGGCACAATATAGGCATGCTCATTGAGGTGGGAATCCAAACTTGCCGTGTACACCTTGACGCCAGGATGATTTTTTTGAAACTCGGTCACCCCTTCCGGTGCCGCCACCAGCGACAAGAAAATAATCTGTTCATCTTGTACGCCACGGTTCTTCATGACATTGACCGCATGCACGGCCGAATTGCCCGTAGCCAACATTGGATCACAAAGAATAAAGGTGCGCTCCACCAAATCGGGTAAGCGTACCAAATATTCAACAGGTAACAAGGTTTCCGGATCACGATACACGCCAATATGTCCCACTCGCGCTGACGGCACCAAATCCAGCAAGCCATCACTCATGCCTATGCCTGCACGCAACACTGGCACAATGGCTAGCTTGCGCCCGGCAATCACGGGCGCATCCATCGCTTGCAGCGGTGTTTCAATCGCTTTGGTGGTCATGGGTAAATCGCGCGTGATTTCATAGCCCATCAGCAAAGTTAGCTCGCGCAACAAGCCGCGAAAAGTACGGGTGGAAGTGGACTTTTCTCGCATATGACTCAATTTATGTTGAATCAAAGGGTGATCGAGAATAAATAAATTGGGGAAGCGAGGATCTTTTTTCATGGAAGCAAAAAATAATGGGTAAAATGACAAAACTAAGCAATGATAAACAAAAACAGGCCAAAATTCAGCTTTTATCTCACACAAAAACCAATTATGAACGCACATCCTGCATCTGACACCATCGATCACCCTTTACGTGGCATTCGTGTACTTGACTTGACTCGCCTCCTGCCCGGCCCGGTTGCCACCTTGCGCCTGGCAGAAATGGGGGCGGAAGTCATCAAAATTGAAGAACCCGGCATCGGCGATTATGCCCGTTTAATCGGCCCGGTGCGCCATAGTGTGTCGCAATTTTTTGTCAGCGTGAACCATGGCAAGCAATTTATGCGAATGGACTTGAAACAAAGCGCTGATTGCCAGAAATTTTTACAAATGGTGCAAGATGCGGATGTGGTCATAGAAAGTTTTCGCCCCGGTGTGATGGAAAAATTGGGCTTGGGTTGGGCAACATTAAAACAACACAATCCTCATTTGGTGATGTGCGCGATTTCGGGTTACGGCCAGGATGGGCCACTGGCTTTGGTCGCCGGGCATGATATTAATTACATCGGTTATTCAGGCGTATTGCAACAAAACAGCTTACCCAATAGCAAGCCAAGTTTGCCAAATTTACAAATCGGCGATCTTTTGGGCGGTGCGCAAACGGCATTGCAAGGCATTTTGGCCGCTGTATTGGCAGTCAAAATGGGCGGCCCAGGGCGTTATATTGATGTATCGATGACCGATGCCGTGCTCGCCAACAATATCATGCCCCGGGTTGCGTTGAATAGCACGGGTGAACTGTCCGCACCGGGACGTGAGTTATTGACGGGCGGCGCGCCTTGCTACAATGTCTATCAAACCAGCGATGAC